>DASTFG010000563.1:0-12728 GCA_035708785.1 Anaerolineales bacterium | reverse complement strand
CTTCCACTTGGATCAGCTGTCCGGCTACAAAGCTTTCAAGGGGGGCTTTTGTTTTTGGGTCAAGATACTTCCGCGTGACCTGGATGTTTCCAGCCGCATGAACTTCGCTCCGCAGCAAATCGTAGCGGGTCGAAAGGTCGAAGTAGAGCGGGTGGTCACCCTGTGTAGTAACCACCAAAGAATTCAATCCATCCTTCAGTTCGGCGAGCGGAAGATCAATGCTGGCGCTGGAATTGCCGACCTCCAACGTTCCAAAAGCGAGACTTTTGCCGTTCACAAGGACCTCATAAGGTGTGGTTCCGAGTCTGTTTTCTGCGTGGATCAAATGCTCGGTCAGAGCCAGGATTGTAAAGCTGGTTTCGTTTGTGGTGCCCCAGCCATAAAGGCCCTGGCGCTCGTTCGCCAGGTAGTTGACAATGCCCGGCACGAGCGCATTTTCCGGCTCGATCTCTGCATACGCCAGTAGTGCAAGAGCCGTCGTGCGAACACTCGAAGCCATGGTCTTGCTGTGATACTCGCCGTCATAACTGGGCTGCGGCCAGTAAACAAACTCATTCTCCTGCAGGGCGCTTTGGGAAAGAATGTCAAGGATCCTTCGGGCTTGTTCCTTTTCACCCAACCGGTTCAATGCCAGGGCCAGCGCGGCCTGACTGAAAGGATCCAGCTCATAAACGGACGTGGATACCAGCTCCTGCGTTTTTTCAAGATCGCCTCGCCCTGCCTGCGCCAGGCTATAGAGAGCGTACGCCCGCGTTCGAGGATCAAGCTGTGACTGAATACCCATTTGCTCATGGAGCCACTGAGCGGCCTGATCCATCACTCTGGGCTCAATGGAATAGCCGGAACTGTCCATCACGCCCAGGCCAAACAAGACCCATGCGGTCTGGTATGGGTCAGAGACATCATCCGTCCACCACCCCCACCCTCCATCACTATGCTGTAGTCCATACAGGCGCTGGATGCTGGCCTTGATCAGGGGCTTGAGGCGGGCCTCCATCTCTGGACCACCCACCCCCAGTTTCTCGGCGGCGCGGCTTACCACAGCGTTCGGCAGGGCGCGGCTCATCGTTTGCTCCACACAACCGTAGGGATAGCCGGTTAAGTATTCCAGACCATTCAGCAATGTGCCACTCATCGAACGATTGAGAGTCAATCGCACTTCGCTCGTTTCTCGTTCCACGTTTGGCAAGGGCAGACCCAGCGTTAGCGTACCGCTAAACTGTCCAGACTGATTTTGGACATCCTTGATCGCAGCCGGTTGAAGGGACAGCGGCAGCAGGATCGAGTCGAGGATGCCTGCCGTACTCTCCGCCGTAACAGTCACTTGTGTAGGCTTTGCACTCTGAACCCGCACTTGCCAGTCCACCGGCGACACTTCTCCCGGCTGGAGTGAGACTTCCTTATTATTCTGGCCGCGGATCTCCAAGCCCGGAGCAGATAGATGGACAGTGAGCCTTTGCGTCTGCGCGCTGTAATTGTGGATTAAGGCCGTCAGGGTAGCCTGATCGCCATCCGTCAGCACGCGCGGCAAGATCGGACGGACAAAAACATCCTTTTTTGTTTCGATGTTCGTGCTGGTCTGACCGACCTGATGGTTCAGCGTGATCGCCTTGACGCTCAACCGCCAGCTTGTTGTGTTATCCGGCAGATCGATTGTGACCGTCGCCTGTCCATTGATATCCGTTTCGATGACCGGCAGCCAGGCAGACGTATCAAGAAATTCCCTTCGAGCGGCGGGAGGCACACCATCGCCGCCGCCACCGCCCATACCAGGCATCATAATAATCCGGTATGGCGCCATCGAATCAAATGTACTCACATAGTGAGCGCGCGGCCCGTAAAAGGCATCAAAAATGTCCTCTGAAAGGTCATTCGCCAGACCATAGATAGCTTCATCTACCACTGCAAGGGAGAGTTCTGCTAGAACGGGTTTGCCCGCTGAATCCAAGACCTGAATATCTGCGGTAAGCGTTTCCCCCGGTGTGTATGTCTCTTTGTCTGTAACAATATTGATGTCGAGCGCCTTGGCACTGGAGTCCACCTGGATTTCCGTCTTCGCCAAACGTAGATAGCTATCTGCATACGTAGAATAGGAATAGGAATATCCATAGCGCCCTACATCCTGCGAGCCGGCCTGCCAGGCATTGACTGTCACGTACACGTTGGGGGCGTGCTCGGGGATGATCTCGGTTTCCACAATCGTCAGGGGAGCGGTCAGCTCAACCATTTTGGTATTGATGACAGTGCCGCGCTCGAAGGTTAACAAGGCTGGTCCGCTGAATGCCGACTCGATCGCAATCCTCGCCGTCTCGTAAGGTTTGTAGGAATTCCTGTCAGCAGACACCGTCAAGAATCGATCCCGGCTGCGCTGGAACCAATCCTGCTCGCCGCGGAACACATAGATCCAGCGCTTGACTTCGATCTCGTGCCCTTGGGAGTCTTGTCGCTGCAAGGTCAATTCGTGGTAGCCCGCGCTCAGCTTAAGGTCGTGCTTGGCAATGCCCTGCGCGTCCGTTTTTAATTGCACTGTCTGTTCAGCACGGTTGAAATCGAAGCTTTCGCGATTCCAGGAAGCCGTGGTCAACGTTAAGCTGCTGCCAGCGATGGGCTGGTCCAACAAATCCAAGGCCTGCGCCGTCACAGCAAAGGTTTCGCCGGGCTGCGCAAAGTATCCGCCCGTTTGCAGCCTGAGCTGCTCCGAAGCGGGATAGACAGTAAAGGAATATACCCCGGTGACGGCCTGGTTGCTGCCATCGTTAGCCGTGACTTCCATGCGAACCCGTTGAGGGCGAGCAGAATCGTCCCAATCATAAGAGTTGTAATCCGGGTTATACGGGGCAGGAAAAGAAATCGTGGTCTCGCCGTTCTCATCTGTGAGGCGTGAACCTGTAATCTTTGTTTCCAGCGGCCAGTTATAGTAGAACTTCACATCTAGCTTCGCATTGGGAACCGGTTCACCAAAATAGTAAGCGGCATCGATCTTGACCTTCATCTCCTCTCCGCGCACGAACCTATCCTCCTTCTCGGGCTGGAGGGAGGTCAACTTGATCTGGTAGTCGGGCTTGCGATAATCCTCCACCTGGAAGGTCTGCCTTGTAATCACGCCCTCCACGGTCGCCTCAATCTGATAATGACCCAACGTCGCTCCTTCGGAGATGTTGAACGAGCCGTTGACGGTGCCGAAACGGCTGGTGAGAAGTTCCAAATTCTCGATAGTATTGCCTCGTGCATCCAGCACGCGCAGTTTTACAGGCGTGCCTTCGCCTGGCAGGCTGTATCGTACATCATCATCCTTGCGAATGATCGCCTTGAAATTGACGGCTTGACCTGGCTTGTAAATAGGACGCTCTGTGTAGAGATACGTCAGATACTGTTGACCATCCGGTAAATTATAGGAAGCATGCCAATAGTCATTCTCGAAACGAGAATTCCAGCCCTGAAACCCGGCCAGGGTCACATCACCCGACAAACCAGGCTCCTCGACCCGCGCAGAGACCAGCATGGGCTCGACCTGACTGGGGATGGAAACACGATACTGACCGCTGTCATCCGTCTGGCCCTCGCGGACCTTTTCACCGTGGGAGCTATACACCCGGATCTCTGCTTCGGGGATACGCTCCCCATTGATATCCGTCAGCCACACGAAGAGTTCGTCGCCGTTGCTCTTGACGACGAGCGTGTTGCTGGTGAGGGCAACGAACATCTGGTCATACAGGATGTTATCGTGGTGCATGTCCAGCACATAGAGACCAGGGGCAAGGTAGGAAGGCAGGATTGTTTCCACAATTTCGCCCTCGCCTGTTCCACGGCTCACTACATTCGTCCAGGCGGCTGCTGGTTCCAGACCGGGCGGGATGGGAATATCCCGGACATTTCCCCCATACTGACGGGAATGATAGGAATCTGCATATAGTTTCGCAAAATCGATCAGATCAAAGCGATAGGCAGTAAAGTGGGTGTCTTCATCCGCGCCACCAAACTGAATGCTGCGCCGCCCATTGGCATCCACGATCTGAATATTTTCACCTACTTCGCCAAAGGTGGGAGAGAGATAGCTTCCCCATGTATTCGTCATGAAGGTTCTCTGGTAGGGCTGAAGCATGATCTCATTCCCGCGCGCATCCAGGACCGTGGAATCGATTTTCAATGTGTATGTGCTGCCAGGCTGCAATAATTCGCTGAGCGTATAAACCAGCGTTTCTTTGGAGCCACCCTCCGCTTGCTCCCAGAGAAGCTTTCCGGATAGCCTTGGCGTGAGCGAGAAGGCTTTTTCTGCTGAGGCATGATCCACCAAGGTATTAAATTCGATCTGCAGCGCCTGGAGATCCAGCGCCGCGATCAAGGTGTCGTCATAATCTCTTTGCGAAATATTTCGATTCGCCAAACGAACCGGAGATAATCCAGAAAAAGAAACGGCGGGTATGCTCGAAGTCTCAAAGCCCTTGGAATCGATCAGAGGTCGTGTGAGGCCGAGAGAAAATTCTTTGGAAGCCGGGACATTCTCGTCTGCGATGAAACGTATTTCCCGGAGAGAAACCCACTGCCATTCCCCTTCCAGGGGAGGACTGATCGCAAAAGGCAAACCACTCCGATCTTTGTCCAACGAATAATTAAACTTTACCGCGATGGCTCTTTCTCCCATGACGTTCACTTTAACATCGAAAGGCTCTTGCCAGTAGAACCAGCGGTGATCTTCTGCAAGGTAAGTTCCGTCTGCAGCCAGCAGCGCATTCTCTTCATTTCCACCGTTCAAAGTAAGATCATACCGCTGGCCAGGCTCGAGCGGTTGCTGCAAGATGACCTGCAACGTGTCAGCACTGTTCCATTTCAATTCAAAGGGCAGGCGTGGTTCGATGAGCAGCATGGATTCTGAAATGGATCGTTGCATCTGCTGGTCGAATTGGACTTCGATAGTGCGGTAGCGCTGTTCCAGGGAACCTGCCTTGGGCGAAACACCTCGGACCTTTGGCCCACTTTGCACGTGCACCATCCACTCGGCAGGGTTTTCGAGCGCATCTCCTGCAGCAGACCGCAGCGAAGGATCAAGGAAGAAGGTATAGGTTTTCTCGCCATCCAATGCAGACGATGGGGTAAACGTCAAAACAGTCAGCGTGCTGTCCCAACTGCTCACTCCATCGATCTGGGGCCAGCTCAGAACCGGGTTGGGACTGCTTTCCGGGGACATGGCTGTGTTGAAGTGAATCGTCAATGTTTCCCTCGGCCCAAATTGTTCTATATCGATGGATCCATCCAGCCATGCTACTGGTTCGGTTCCAATCTGGATACCGGGTGTTGGTGTCCGCGTTGCCGTCGTTGAAAGAGTCGAAGTGGTCATTTCATCCCGTAGGTGAAGGTCTGCAGGTCTGGCTGAAACCATGACAGTTCCAGTGTTGAAAGCAAGGACAATGAGGAGCAAGAGTACGGGCAAGACTTGCCAGCGGTGCTGGTGTGACATAGAGATTTCCCTTCTGATATGCGTTGTTCGCATATCACTGAATGATTCCTTCGGACGCAGGCAGCCTGACATCAGTCTGGCGACTGTAATGCTTATTTTTCAAGACCACCTTATTAGGGGCCTACTCTTGCTCGATCAGCACGCCATCAAAACTGCCAGAAAAATCGATCAGCACAGGCGGGCTGTTCAAGCTGCTCAGGAATAATACAGAGGGCGCATTGGTGAGAAACAGCACCCGCTGACCGTCAAGCCAGTGGACGCTCGCAACCCCCGACACATGCGTAGTGAATGGTGTCTCACAAACATCTGAATCGTGCGAGGCGCCTGCACAAATCTGCAGCAGATCCTTTGTAAAAGCATTGCCGGCAGGTGACCAGTGCAGATTTGTGTAACCATCTGCTTCAAATTTGTAGGCGCTCGCCAGCGGGCCAACATTTCTGGCGAGCGGCGCAATGAGCGACCCATCTGTATTCTGGAGGAACGCCACGAGTTTCCCGTCTGGAGAGAACGTAACCGAATCGGGACGACCATTCAGAATAGGTGTTAATATTTCAGGGGATGAGCCGTCCGCGGGCACGCGCCAGATGGAAAAGCTGAAGTTAAACTCGCTGTCCATCTCCAGAGAGCCAGTGATCACGAATGCCTGTGCGTCCTGGGTCCAGACGCCTTTGGACATGAGCACAGGAGGGCTTGAGGCCCCTACCCGCGAATAGCTCAAGACGCTGTTACGACGGTTGTTCCCATCCACGTTGAGAAAGCTGAGAGAGGTACTGGTGATGAGTGCCAGCTGCTGACCATCCGGTGAGGGGACGATGTCCAGTTGCTTGACAGAATCGAGCACAACCCCTCGGGCCAAAATAGTGTCAGAGAGACCGTCTACGTCGAGTAGATAAACATCTGGAGAAACCCCATAATCGCCGGAACCTCCCTGGATCGTCCAGTTGTATACCAGGCGGTGTGTGCCGGGAATCCACTCGAGCTCGCCGATGCCAGCCCCTATTGGGTCGGATTCCGAAGAAACCATCCTGAGGCGCCGGCGAAATGTTTCCGCCGAGACAAGTTCGCGTGGATTCCTGCCGTTCCAGTCTACGGCCCACAATGTAACGCCGGCGGCCGAGTGGCGCACGAGGGCGATCACCTGCCCATCATCGCTCATCGCGACTCGGGTCACATCGCCGGAGGCAAAGATAGTCTTGCTCTGGCCGGTCACCTCATCCCAGACAAACGCGTTCCCCTCCTTGGTATAAGCAATCAATGCGCGTCCCAGCCTTGGTGGAGACGTCGGTGTGAAGACAACCGGATCGACCTTGTGAATTGGCAG
The DNA here is from genome assembly GCA_035708785.1 of Anaerolineales bacterium. GTDB lineage: Bacteria > Chloroflexota > Anaerolineae > Anaerolineales > Villigracilaceae > Defluviilinea. Next base: position 5,952 of record DASTFG010000563.1, on the reverse strand, counting down.
TGACGCAGTCGGGATACCCCGTTCTATACTGACCTCGACGGTTCCACACGCCGATAGAAAGACAATACTAAACAGTGTAAAAAGTGAATAGACTTTCATGGCAAGCTCCAAACAATGATTGGCATTGACTTGGTTCGCTCACCATCTTCGCATTTTTTCGATTTTGGGAATACCCCAAACTCGTGTCACTCGTGTGTCATTCGGTTCGGATGTTTTGCCGAAACCATGTTTCCCTGCCAAACCAGGAAATCCAGCAGACGGCAGGCTTTTATATAAGAACGGGTATGGGAAATCGATTGAGCGGGAGGAAAAGAGAATTTCTTCTGTGCTATCCAGTCGCAGTAAGGAAAGTAAACGTCAGGGTGCGTTGGAGAATCTGGGATGATAATACGGGCCGGGCTCAGTGATACGGACAAAGTCCTCGGTCTGGGTATCAAACCGCCAGATCGCGCTCTGGCCTTCCCCGTCCAACACTAACACCAAAATATAGCGCCCGTCAGGCGACCAGCTTGGGGAGAACACCGTCCGGCCTCTCAGATTCAGGATTCGTTCCTCACGCCCGTCCGGAGGGATCATGAAAAGGTTCTCGCTGTCATTTAGATTGATGACGCCATCGCCATTTGCATCGCGGCGAAGACTGGTATAAGCAATCCATTCCCCATCCGGAGACCAGGCGAAGTTAAACTCGCCAAAGTCAGAGGTGTTCGTCAGATTTTTTTCTTCCCTCGAGGCAAGATCCAACACGTAAATATCGGCTGCGTCATTGACCGTGACTTGCCCATCACCTGTCGTATCGCTGGTTGCCCGTCCGAACAGGATCTGCGTTCCATCCGGCGACCAGCTGGGTCGGGAATCTGCCCCACCGCGGGTTAATTGCGTCACATCTCCTGTTGCGATGTCCAACATCCATATATTGGTTGCTCGTGGTTCCGCCGTTCTCCCCTCGAAAACAATCCGCGTATCGCCCGGCACAGGCGACCAAGCCGGAAAGTGAGCTTCTCCTTCAAAAGAGGTGAGCTGCTGTTCTGTGCCTCTGCGAAGATCATAGGCATACAATTCCCATCCGCCCTGGGTGCGATAGGAGGCATACACTAGATTCCAGTTACCCGGCGAGAAAGAGGGCGCCTCCTCTATGGTTCCATTGTTGGTGATTTGCCGTCGGGAACCGGTGGTCGGATGCATGACCATGATTTCCCGGCTGTTTTCCGCTCCGTATCCAAATGCGATCCAGCCCGTAAACGGAGAAGGTGTGGGATTTTCTGCAGCCACTGCAGAGGGGGAGGCCATGGCAGCGGAGCTGGGCGTAGGGATGGTCTCTGCTACGGAGGTAAGCGCTTCCGGAGTGATGAGATCAAGGAAGGCAGAATTCGCCGCTGGATGTCCCAAGATATAAGCAGCTAGGCCCGGGTTGGCCCGGATTGCAGCACTGATCTTTCCCCGCCGGTCCGGGCTCTGATCCCAAACGGTTCGCAAGTCTTCCAGGGCAGATGCATAGTCTTCCAGAACAATCAGTGCCATCGCCCGGTCGAAGCGAACCGAATAGTTGGGATGTCCACGCGCCAAGCTTTCCGCGAAGGCGCTGTCATAAAAGCTTGCGGCGGTCTGTGCATTCTGATTTTCGTTAGCTTCCTCTCGCCCTTTGAGCCAGAACTCGATCTCCGTCTTCAAACTGGGTGCGCCCGCCGCACCGATTTGGCCCAATACGGTCCTCATCGCGCCGAGAAGCTCGTTGCCTGCTGGCGTGTTCTCATTGGATTGGTAAACAGCTTCGACCACGGTGACGAGTTCCAAAGCGATATTCTGCGGATCAGAAAGACTGCCGAACAGGCTAAGCTTTTGCTCATGGGAAAGGCTGGCATACAGCTCGTGCGCCTGAGAGTTGGCACGGTCGTCCAATTCCAGCAAACGCGCCAGGCTGGTCAGTTTCACGTCAGAGCTGTTGCTGGATTGGAACTGCTCTACGTATGTCAGAGAAGGTTGAATTTGCCTCTGATAAATGGCATAGCCGGCAAGGATGAACGCCGCAATCGCCAGCAGCGAGGTCAGCAGGGCAACCTGCCGTGTGCGGGGTTGGGGCAGGTTTCTTCGCACCCAGGCCTGATCAAATACCGTCTGGTAGATGCGGTTCCGGACTTCCAACGTTCCCTGGAGAGAAGGACGGACCAAACCTGTAAGTTTCAACTCATTCTTGGCGGGAGAACGTTCCTCATCCAAAACAGGCCGCCCGCGCAGGACCTGCCCATAGAGTTGGAGCATTCTGGTTTTGTTCGGACTGCTCTCGATGCGATCCCGGATCGCGCGCAGGTTGCTTTCCTTGCGTGCGTCTTCGGTCAGGAACAAGCGGGTGACGGTTTGCTCCACACTTCCGGGGGTAAGCAGATTTTCGGAAGCGCGGACCAGTTCCGCGCACAATTTCTGCGTCAGATACGGTTGCCCGTTCGTCCAGTCCAGAACCCATTGGAGAATCTCCATGCCCTGGCCCGGGTAGACGGCTTCAAATACATCTCTAAATGGATCCAGTTCGAGCAGGGTGAAATCACTAAGATCAATGTGCGTGCCAATATTGTAAGGAGTGCGGTTGCGGTCGCGGATTAAGTCTGCCGGGCGGGCGACCCCCAGCAGGATGAAGGTCAGGCGTTTGAATGCCGGATGGCTTGCACGGGCATTATACGCGGCTCGGATCGCTGCAAAAAAATCGTCGGTGAACGCCATGCCGAGGGCGGAATCGATTTCATCTACAAAAACGACAATGGAACCAGCGACGTTTGACAGCAGCACATCTCGTAAAAAGTTGCTGAAGCGCTGCACAGGATTATGATTTGCATGCGCTTCCCACCAGACGCTGATATCCTCGTCCAAGCCCAGCTGAACAGCCAGCTCATCGAGAAACCCAAAGAACCAGGCTTCCGGGGTGGAGATTCCTCCACCCAGCGTGCTGATATCCAGGATGGCCGTGCGAACCCCGGACTCATGCAGACGGTCTGCTGTCTGGACCATGAGAGAGGATTTGCCCATTTGCCGGGCAGCCAAAACATTGCAATATTCGCCTGCGAGCGACAGCCTGAACAGTTCCTCGTCAGCGGGACGGCGGATGTACGAAGGAGCTTCGCGCCAGAGTGTGCCCCCGGCAACAAAGAATTCTTGTGGAGCGGATTGTGTCTTCATCTAATCAATCTGCCGCTTGAAGAATTCTCCATAGAGTCCACAGCGCGACCTCCACTGCCCGTCTTCCTGCCGGATCAGGCCTACCGCAGCCAACCGTTCCAAAAGGGATTCGTCTGGCAGTTTCTGTTCCCTAAGCAGCTGCTGAAGCGCAGTCAAGAGAGACGGACTCTGCTTCAGACTGTGCAGGTAAAAGAGCAGGTGCTTGCCAAACGGGCCCTCAGGCGAGCTGGCAACGCGCAACAACTCCGCCAACGATAAATGCTCGCTGACGAGCGTATAGTATGCCTGACGTACTAGATAGGGGTGGCCTCCCACCAGACCCATCAGCGCAAAGACCTCGTTCTGTTTGAGTGGACTCCCATGACGTTGATTCAGATCGGCGACTTGATCGAGACTGAAATCCTTGAGCCGGATCGTCAGCCCCACATTGAACGGGGACAGATTCACGTCGTCAATCAACAAATAAGGATGGGTGGAGATCACCATCACCAGGTTTAGCTTGCGCCAGTCTGCAGCGAAGGCCCGCCGAGAATCCCAGGCGCGCAAGAGAGCGAAGAAATGTTTCTGATACTCAGCTCCGAGAAGCAAATCGGCTTCATCGATGGCAAGCAAGACGGGTTGCTCAAAACGCTGCAACATTTCCTGCTGCAAGAACCGGTTGAAGGTTTGGGCTGGATTACGTGCTGTCTGCCAGTATTGATCCACCACATCCCATTCCAGATCGAGCTGCTCTGCAATCGCCTCCGAAAGAAATCGAAGAAAACTGGTCAGGTTCTCCCTGCTGGCTTCGTCCACCAGGTGGAAATCCAGATATATGATTTTGCCCTTATCGCGCTGATAGGCATTGATCGCGTGTGCTAAGAGCGATGTCTTCCCCGTCTGCCGTCCAGCTTGGATGGTCGTGGTGGTCCCCTCTCCCGCCAACTGGTGCTGGAGCTGACTGTCTGCAAGGCGTTCTACATAAAAAGGGGACTGAGGGCGCATCGCCCCCGCCGGCACCTCGAGCGCCGCCCACGGTTCAAAACGAACCTGAGGTCGCGGGAGGAAGTTGGATACAGATTCCCTATTCGAGAATTCATCCAGTAGTTCCAGTTCGTATTCGTACCGTGCTAACTCCCTCAACTCCGCGAAATCAGGATTTTTCGTCACGCTCAGTAATTGGTTTACTTCTTCAACACTGAGGCGTAACGCTTTGCCCAGCGCCACGATTTGATACCAGTGCCTGGGATTCGCGACCTCTCCGTTCACCCACCTGTAAAGGGTTTTGCGTGAGAGATTTGCCAGATTGGCCAGTTGCTCCACAGATAGATTACGGCGCTTGATGAAAAATTGGATGAGTTCAGGAAATGTAGCCGGCATCGTCCTTATATTAAAGCATCCAGGTCAAATTGACCATACCCCATCGTCGAACGACACATCAATGACACAGCAGTGACACCCTACAGGAGATTGAGGGGAATCGCTTCATCCAGGTAACGCGCCTCGAAGCCGCCCGGGCGAAAGCTGGTCAGCACCGCGTCACATCCTGCAACCTGGCACGCCGTTCGGCGGTGCAGCTCACCTTCAAGTCAATGCCATAATTCTGCGCCATCTTATCGGCAGGGGTCTTCACCAATTGAAGATGTGACGCGTCGATGTCGATCAACACCACTTCCGAACCCTGAAAGTTTTCCCCCTGCTGGATCAGGGATGCTATCGTACCGGGTGCACGGGTGCTGCCGCCGACGCGAGCAAGTTTAATTCGTGCCACGTAGGCTGCTCCTCTTTTCGACATGACTGATACGGATCATGAGCTCAGTGTGTGGGATCAGGCAGCGCCATGGCAATTGCGCCTCGCAAGGCGGTGTCATAACCCAGGCCACTCAGTTCCACACGCGGAGCCGGTACCAGTTTTAGGTGATCTTCCATCACCTGTCTGGCTGCGGCGATGAAATCCTCTCCGCCGCCGACCGCCACGCCTCCGCCGATGCGGATCACGTCCGGGGCGTAGAGAGCCGACATGTTGCGCAGTCCCTGCCCCAGGTTGGACGCGACCTCATCCCAGTCCTCCGCGTTCAATTCCTCGGCTGCCCTGCCGTAGATCCGGCGGATGCCGTTCCCCGAGACCAGCGCTTCGAGGCAATCAGGTGCGCCGCATTCACATTGGACCGCCGGCGGGTTCGAACAGCGGAAATGGATGGACTGGTGCCCCACCTCAGGATGCGCCCCCTCTTTTCCGCGATAGATCTGGCCATCGATCAGAAAACCGCCGCCCATTCCGGTGCTAAGCGTGAGATAGAGGAAGCGGCCTGCGAAGATTCCGCCCCAACGATATTCTCCAAGCGCGGCCACGTTGGTATCCACATCCACATGGAAGGGACAGTCCCATTTTGATTCCATCATCTGTTTGATGGGAACATCTCGCCAGGCGGGCTGGTGGAGGGGAGAGACGATGCCCTGCTCCCAGTCCAGCGGCCCGCCGATGGCTGCGCCCATGCCCATAATCTTGTCGTCCGCAGCAACTCCGGAGATCATGCGGTTGATGTTCTTCAGGTCTGTCTCTAAACTGGTCGAGGTAGCAGTGCGGACGCGCCGCAGGATGGTCCCGTCGTGATCGGCCGCCGCGACCATGATCTTTGTCCCGCCGATGTCCAGTCCAATGAATACTGCCATAGGCTATCCTGTCGATTCTTGTCAGTTCTTCCCTGACTTGTCAATAAACCAGCCGACTCATTCTCAAATGACTTTTGCTTCCAAGCCCGGCACGTCGGCCAGGATCTCGAAATCGCGCTGGTGGTCGCCGTAGAG
>DASTFG010000562.1:0-12810 GCA_035708785.1 Anaerolineales bacterium | reverse complement strand
CTCGAACATAGAGCACTAACCGTCGCCGATGTGGAACAGGCAGCGAAGGTCATTTCACAAGCATTCGCCGAGGATCCGCTTGTCTCCTTCATGCTTCCTTTTCGGGCGACCCGGGTAAAAACCCTGGCCAAGTTCTTCCGTGTCTATGGCGAAATCAGTATCAAGAACAACCGCGCCTTCGGTGTGGGCGAACCTTTACAGGGGGTGGCGTACTGGAAATTCCCGGGGCAAGATTCCCTCTCGATCAGCATCAAGGCTCTGGGGAAGTTCCTGCCGCTGCTTTTCACAATGTATCCGATCGGATATTTCAGGGCAAAGGCGGTGCTCAATGAAATCGAGATCCTGCACAATAAACACGCGCAGGAGCCGCATTTCTATCTGGATAATCTCGGCGTGCTCCCTTCGGCACGCGGCAAGGGACTCTCCTCGTGTCTGATCCGTCCCTTCCTCGAGATGGCGGATTCGCAAAAAGTGATCGCCTATACAGACACGGTCACAAGGGCGAACGTCCCGCTCTACCAGCATTTCGGCTTCGAATGTGTGGAGGAGAGTCCGGTCGCGAGCACGGGCATGACCGTCTTTGCACTGCGAAGAGCAGCTCGCTAGCTGTTCTTCGCAGCAAGAGGTGATCGTCATTCCGTGCAGCGATGCGCACCTTACGATTCGGGTAAAATCACTCCCTATGCAAAGAGAAAACATAGATGTGTTGAAGAAAAATCCAACATCGGGCGGGCGCCTCACGTACAGACTCCGGAACGCCAATGTCTATGTATCCGCCGGGGGCTATCACTTCACGGATTATCTCGACCCGGTCGAGGAGATTTCCCCGGAGATCGATGCATCGAAGTTAACGGATGAAGAATCGCTTTATATAGAGACGCAGTTACAGGCAAATTTACAGAAATTCACGAACCAGATCAATCTACTCAGAAAACATCTCTCTTTTAAAAATGCCAAAGTTCTGGACATCGGCTGCGGCAGCGGGTTGTTCCTGTCCCTGCTCGCACGCGAGGGGGCAGATGTGGCTGGGATCGAGCTCAGCGACAGCCGTGCGCAGTACGCGAAGACGAGGCATAGCCTCGAAGTGCATAAACATCCGATCGAAAGCGAATTCTGGCAGGAGGGGTTCAAGGATTGTTTCGATGCGGTCACTTTATGGGATGTGATCGAGCATGTCAATTATCCGCTCCAGACGCTGCAATGTGCGGCCAATGTATTGAAAGAAGGCGGGCTTTTATTCATCGACACACCCTGCCGGGACGGGCTCTACCACCAGATTGGCGCACTCACCTATCGCTTCTCGGGCGGCAGATTCCCGACATTTTTGAACGCGATGTATTCCTCTCATCTGTTTGGGCACAAACAGATCTTCTCCACCGCCGAGATGAAAGAGATGTTCGACTTGGTTGCGTTGGAGCTGATCGAACTGCGCAAATTCCATGAGCTATCTTTCCCTTATGAGTACTATTTGAAGAAACTGCTCCGCTCGGAAGCGCTTGTAAGATTTGCCCTTCCTGCAGTGAAAGTCTTTTTGTGGTTATTCAAAATCCGCAATAAGATGCTGGTGATCGGAAGAAAAATATAAAACACATGTCATTGCGAGCCTCGCCGTTCGTCATGGCGCCTCTAGTGCCACTCCTCGCAACGACAGGAAAAGCAGAGGAAAAAAACAACTCTATGAACAGCGAATACATCCCGCGACGCGCGATGAGCATCCACGCCCACCCGGACGACCAGGAATTCTCCGTCGGCGGGACGCTGGCCAAATGGGCGCGGGCCGGCTGTGAGATCATCTCGGTCGTCATCACCAGCGGCGACTCCGGCTCGAATGACCCCTCGAAGGATGGGACCTATAAACCGGTCCTGGCAGAGCTGCGTGAGAAGGAACAACTCGCAGCGAACGATCTGCTCGGAGTGAAGGAAACGATCTTCCTGCGCTACCCCGACGGAGAACTGGAGTCCACGCTGGAGCTGCGCAAGGAGCTCACCCGCCTCATCCGCCAGTTCAAGCCAGATACCGTTTTGGCCGGGAATCCTGAGGGCTGGTTCTACGGTGACGAATACCTCAATCACCCCGACCACCGCGCCGCGGCTCAGGCCGCCTGCGAAGCAGTCTTCCCGTCGGCCGGGAGCCGGCTGATGTTTGCGGACCTGCTGGCGGCTGGGTACGAACCGCACGACGTCCGGAGACTCTACGTCCATGGCACGGACCAATCCAACACATGGATCGACATCACGGAGACAATGGCCCTCAAGATCAAGGCCTTGCAGCAGCACGCCAGCCAGGTGAACGGCGAGGAGATCGACAAGTGGATGCGTGATTGGGCCATCCAGGAAGCCGGCGATAAGGGCATGAAGTATGCTGAGAGTTATAAGGTGATGGTGTTGACCCGCGAAAAGGGAGAAGACTAGGATGAGTTTTACCGGCCTGACCTTCTGGGTTTTCCTCGCCCTTGTATTGGCAGCCTATTGGATGCTCCCGGAACGGCAGTGGAAAAATATCCTTTTGCTGGGAGCGAGCTATGTCTTCTATGGCTGGGTCTCAGCCTGGCTTGCCTGCCTGCTGGGTCTCTCCACCCTGGCGGATTATTTCCTGGCGCAGGGTATGCGCGTGTCCCCCTCGCGGACACGCCTGCTGTTGATCGTGAGTATATTGCTCAATGTGGGCGTGCTGGCCTTTTTCAAGTATTACAATTTCTTCGGCCCCGACCTCGCCAGACTGCTTGATGCGTTCGGCATCGGGAATGATTTTCTGCTCGTCAGGATCCTATTCCCCCTCGGTCTGTCGTTTTACACACTGAAGAAGCTTAGTTACACCATCGACGTTGCACGCGGTACGCTCCAGCCAACGCATTCCGTGGTCGACTTCGCGCTGTATGTTTCGTTCTTCCCCCAACTCATCGCCGGCCCGATCGACCGGCCGCAGAAACTTCTGCCGCAGATCGAAGCACAGCAAAGCTGGAAAGCCGAATTCTTTTACAATGCCTGGCCGTTGATCCTGATGGGGCTGTTCAAAAAAGTGGTCATCGCGGACAGCATCAAGGTCATGGTCGATCAGGTCTTTTCCCTGGATAGTATGTCACTGTTTTTGTTTTCGATGGGCGCGCTTGCGTTCACCTTGCAGATCCTGGCGGACTTCTCCGGCTACACCGATATCGCCCGGGGTGTGGCTCTGCTGTTCGGGTTTCAGACATCCGAGAATTTCAACCGTCCCTATCTCTCGCTCACGCCCACGGATTTCTGGAACCGCTGGCACATCACGCTCTCGACCTGGCTGCGAGACTATATCTTCTTCCCCATCCGCCGGGCACTGCTGCGGAGCCGCGTCCGGCTGCCCGGCTGGCTGCTGCTCTCCATCCCGCCGATCGTCACGATGTTCGGCAGCGGCCTGTGGCACGGCGCCGGCTGGACATTTGTGGTCTGGGGGCTGTACTACGGCGTGTTGATCAGCCTCTACCAGTTGCTCGGCATCCGCGGCGAGTGGAGACCCAAATCGCCTGCAGTATGGGGGCTGGCATGGCTGACGATGTTTTTCCTGATCGTCTTCGGCTGGGGGATCTTTCGGGCGCCATCGCTCGCCTGGCTTGGGAATATCCTCTTTAACATGCCCTTCATCGCAGCGCAAAACGAATTCATCGTCGGGTTGATCACGCTTTCCATGGCAATCGTATATTCTGCGCCACTGCTCATCAAATTTGTACTGGATCGACTTTCAACAGACAGCTGGCTGCATTCCGCATATTACGCCGTCGCCAGCGTGCTCATCGTCGTGTTCATATCCTCATCCTCACCGGATTTCATATACTTCCAGTTTTGAGCCGGTATGCTGCGATCCTTTCTTCGATACTTGCTGCTCTTCTCCATCCTCCTTGCCGCGACGTGGCAGTCCATCGCGCGCGAATACCAGCTTGAATTCCCCAGGGCGCCCGGGCCCAGGTTCGACAACCGGGTACGGAGATTGTATATCAACAGGCTCGCTGAGGAACAGCCCGAGATGGTCATGCTCGGTGATTCCACTCTGCTGGATGGAGTCGATCCCGAGAAACTGTCGGCACTCACAGGGATGGAAATCTCGAGCTTCGACGTTCCGGGCTCCGCCTCCGCGTACTGGTATTTGGTGTTGAAAAATAACATCGTCGAGTCTGAACACAGGCCCAAGTATGTCATGATCCTCTTCCGGGATACCATCCTGACCGCGCCGGGATACCGGGTGCACGGCAGTTACTTCGTCCAGCTTGACGAGTTTGCCAGGCGCAATGAGCCGGTGCTGCTGGAACGGGCCTACATGGGTCTGATGAATCCCCTGGAGCGGTTCCTGGAGCGGTATCTCCCCTTGTACGCCGCGCGGGTACAGATCCGGCGGGACGCGGATGCCCTGATTCGTTACTCGCTGACCGCCTGGCTCGGCTGCGACCGGGCGTGCAATGACAAGAGCATGTATGAGATCTTCACCAGCGCCAACCTGGAACCGGGCCAGCTGCAGAACGCCATTGCTGCGGCCGAGGGGTATCTTTACACAAGGAGGCAGTTGGATTTCGACCGGCAAATCGATCGTTCCTTCCTCCCCGAGATGATCCGCCTGGCGCAGGAGAATGACACCGAACTGGTCCTCGTGCGCCTGAAAACACTGATCACCGGCGAGCAGGATGCCCGGGCCGTGGAACGTTACATCGGGGACCTGTCCGATTATCTCGCCGGAGAGAATGTCCAGTTCCTGGACTTTGGGCAGGATCCACGCTTGATGGCCTCCTATTACAAGGACTCGCTGCACCTCACACAGGAAGGCGAAGCGCGCTTCACCGAGATCCTTGCGGAGGGATTGAAGGATGAGATCGTACTGGACAAAGGGGCAGGGAAATGAATTTCGCCAGCCCAACCTTCTGGCTCTTCTTTGTCATCGTTTTTTGCATGTACTGGCTGATCCGCGAACGGCGCTGGCAAAATGCCCTATTGCTGCTCGCCAGCTACGCGTTTTATAGCTGGCTCTCCCCGTGGTACGCAGCTCTGCTCGGCGTATCCACCCTGGCCGATTTTTACCTAGCCCGGCAAATGAGCCAGCAGAGGAAAAGAGCAAAAACCTATCTGGCATTGAGCCTCCTTCTCAACCTGTGCGTGCTGGGGATTTTCAAATACTATAACTTTTTCAATACGCAGGCTGCAGAGGCGCTCACCGCTGCGGGATTATCCGTAGACTGGTTCTTCATCAAGTTCGCGCTCCCGGCCGGGCTGTCTTTTTACACGCTGAAGAAGCTGGCCTATGTGATCGACGTCTCACGCGGGACGCTCGAGCCGTCGGATGATCTGCCTTCCTTTGCGCTCTTCGTCTCGTTCTTCCCGCAACTGATCGCCGGGCCCATCGACCGTTACCAGAAGCTCAATCCGCAGATCCAGCGGACGCGTCGCTGGCAGGCGGATTTCTTCTACGCCGCTTGGCCTTTGATCGTGATGGGACTATTCAAGAAGATCGTCATTGCCGATTCGATCAAACCGCTCGTCGACCGGGTATTCGGTCTGGACCAGCCGTCCATCGTCCTCCTGATTGCAGGCGCGCTGGCGTTCACGCTGGAAATTCTGGCGGACTTCTCGGCCTATACCGATCTCTCCCGCGGGGTTGCGCAGCTATTGGGCTTCAGCACCTCGGAGAACTTCAACAGGCCGTATCTCTCCCTCACGCCCACAGAGTTCTGGAACCGCTGGCACATCACGCTTTCCACGTGGCTGCGCGACTACATCTTCTTCCCCGTCCGCCGCGCGCTGCTGAGATGGGAACGACCGCTGCCCCACTGGCTCCTGTTATCCATTCCTCCGCTCATGACGATGTTCATAAGCGGGATCTGGCACGGCGCAGGATTGAACTATATCGTCTGGGGCCTCTACTACGGAATCCTGATCGCGGGATACCAGCTCCTCGGTCTGCGCGGTGACTGGAAGCCTGTGAGCCGATTAAAGAGCTTTTTCGCCTGGCTGATGATGTTCTCGTTCATCGTCTTTGGGTGGCTGATCTTCCGCGCCCCTTCGCTGGCCTGGCTCGCGGACGCGTTCCTGCACGCCGTCTGGGCGGACGGCAGAGACGATATGATCGTCGCCTCCATCGTGCTCTCCAGGACGATTTTCTATTCTCTGCCGCTCCTGATCAAGTACCTGCTGGATCAATACATCCCGCGCGGCGTTCTTCGGCCGGTTTATTACGCCGCCCTGACCATAGGTGTGATCCTTTATACCGGCGCGGCGACAACCGATTTTATCTATTTCCAGTTCTAAATGTACAGAGCCTGCTTTAGTCATCCCCCCGCCCAGGACGGCGGCTTGAGCTCAGAAACGAAACCGAATGCATGAATTCAAGCAGTACGCAATTTCATTGCTCGTCCTGACAGTTCTTGTCTCATCCTATGTCTTCTACCGCTACGCGGATGGCTATCCCTTTCCGGTCGGCGCGCAATTCGATCCGCGTATCCGAAATCGCTATGAAGAAATACTTAATCAGGAAGAACCGCAAATCCTCGTATTGGGAGACTCGGTCACAGAGACCAATGTGGATGAGGATTTTATGGAGAAAGAATCGGGCAAACGAGTTTCAGTGATCAGCGAGAGCGGCGCGGGATCTGCTCTACTCTACCTGGTCCTGAAAAACAATATTGCCATTGCACAGTCAAAGCCGGAGGCCTTGATCCTTTTGTTCCGCGACACGGTCCTGACCACAACGGCCTTTCGGACCCAGGGGAATTTCTTCACCATGATGGACGAATACGCCGGAGCCGACGACGATCTGGTACTGGAATTGGCGATCCGCGGCCGGATGAATCCGCTGGAGGAGCTGGCGGAAACCTATTTTCCACCCTACTGGGCGCGCTCGAATCTGCAGACTCTCATTTCCAGAATTCTGTATTTGCCTACGCGCACGCTGCTTGGATGCAACACGGAATGCTCAGACGCGGCCATGGACAAGGTCTTTGGCAGCCAGAACTTCGACCCGGACCAGTTCAACCGGGCCATCAACCTGGCCGAGAATTTTCTGTATACGGATGAAAACCTGGATTTCGAAAGGCAGATCGATCGCTCTTTTCTGCCCGAGATCATTCGGCTCTGCAAGGAGAATGATATAAAGCTGATTCTCGTGAGGACCAAAACGCTCCGCTTCTCGCGGGAAGTCCCTGAGCCGCGCGCCCTGAAAGAATATATCAACGATTTGAGCAATTACGCGCGCCGCAATGAGATCCCACTCATCGATTTTTCACACAGCGAGCGTTTGCATGCGGTTTTGTTCACAGATTTCAATCATCTGAATGAAGAGGGAAAGCTGGTGTTCACGGAGATGCTGGTCGAGGCGATCAGACCTGTTTTGAATCCCGAATAGAGTTTCTATAATGTCAGCATCAGGTCGAATTGGCAACCCCGTACCTTCGCTCGCTGTAGGTCTCCGGCTACACATCACGCTATTAACACAAAAATGCGTCGCCTTTCGGCGCGGCACAATCGCAAATCACCAATCCAAAATCGTAAATGGCGATGTGGGCCCAGTAGGATTCGAACCTACGACCAAGCGATTATGAGTCGCCTGCGCTAACCACTGCGCCATGGGCCCTTTAAGGATCAAGTGTCAGGTGTTCAAGTGCCACGTGACACTTCGATACCTGACACCTGACACAGAATCGAGAGCGGGAGATGGGATTCGAACCCACGCATATCAGCTTGGAAGGCTGACGCCTTACCACTTGGCGACTCCCGCGTGCGGACGGTATTTTACCACAATCAGGTAAGCTCACTGCAACCGGCCATTCTCAGGGAGCAGCTAAGACCTTACAGATGCCCTACCGGTGAGGCTCTCTGCCCGGGACGAGGAAACTTTCAGGTTTGTATACCGCCGACAGGCGATCTTCACACCGCCGGTGATCGCGCGGGATGCTTCAAGACCATCGGCTAATATCAATCACACATTCTCCCGCAGTCCAACTGCGGGAGAACGACGAGGACGAGCACAGGCCGGCGGACAGGTACAGAGACTTACGCGCAGTAGGTTCTGATCTTCCTGGACCGCACGGAAAGGTTATCCGGGTCAGGGGGCGCGACCGGAACGACGCGCTCGGTGAGGGATTCCTGGGCATACACCCAGCGGGCCCATTCATGGATGATAGCGTAGTGATTCATCACGATACTGTTATGCTCTTGCCCCTCGCTCGGACCATCGGATAAGTTGGCGATGTACAGGCGCACGTGGTCGAGCGTGAGGTCCTTCACTAGAATATCCCCTGTAAAGGCGACGAACGAACCCAGGACATCACGGTACGCCTGCAGCGTCTGCGAATCGAGTCCAAAAACCCGGCAATCGAACAAGAAAAACTCGCCCGCTTTGCTCAACATTACCTCTTTCAAAGATCCGATTTTCATGGTAACCTCCGGGGTAGATTTTAGCACAAATGTTCTATAATTGTGTTAAGGATTGCTCAGTCACTACACGGTCACGTGGTTCGAGGCCACGGGAAAGGAAACATGTCAATCTTTATATGGAACTTCCATACGATTCCCGATCCGAGGGAGGTAGAGGATTTTATCGATGCCCTAATGCCCCTGTTCTCGCGCAACGCCAGGCATCTCAGAGGAGCGGACGGCGAGCCTGTCGTTGACCTCATGAGGGTCGAACATAACTGCGGCACCATCAACCTGGAATTTCAACTGAACGGGGTCGAGGGGCAGAGCGGCGATGTCTTTTGTTTCCCGGGATATTACCCCGGCGATATGGACGATGCGGGAAATCTTCTCTTTAACTACTGCGATACGCAGGGACATTTCTACGGAAAGATTGTAGAGAAAATCCTTGTTCGCGCCCGGAATCTTTTTGATATGGAGATAACGATTAATGTCAACGAACAATGGCAACTTCATCCGGCCGGGTAAGCACGGCTCGCAGGTCGTGCTCGACCCGGACTTTTTAATCTGCCATCCCCTGTATATGCCGGATGGTCAAACCATGAGCAAGTCGAATATGACCCTCGGACAGGCCATCGAAGCCATCGCGCTTGCGCATATCAGGGCCAGGATGCCACATCTGGCGGAGAAGTGCAACGCGGCCAAGATCGAGTTCAAGGATGGCAAATTCGTCGTGTGTTTTGCAGATAATATCGATAACCTGAGTTTTTAGATGCTAGATACACCACCGGCTCCTTAAAAACGGCAGCGCAGAAAATGAGAAAATCACTCGATTCTCTAATCGGCATTATGGAGGAAGAATAGGGTAATCGTACGTTCTTCGTCAAGCAAGTTTAAGGCTGGTGTGCTACATTCGGAGCAGCAAGGTGATTTCTCTTCTCCTCCTTAAGAGAGCCGCGGTTGGCACCCGCGGCTCTCGCCTATTTGATAACTTCTCGAGTATGAGATTGCTCCGGGCGGTCCTTTGATTGCGCAGCACTCAGGACGAACGCCGCTCGCAATGACAGTTATAGCGAGAATGACCTTCCATCCTGAAGCGTGACCTTGCCGGACTCGAGCAAAACCTTTAGTTTTTCCAGATTTTCGCGCACCCCCGATTTAGCCCGATTCGCCGCGAGCGGTTCTAGCAACTTCGGCACACCGAGATCCAACTCCCACCTGTCGATAATACGCGTACGATCACCCTGCGCCTCAAAAATCATCTCGCGACGGAGTTCAGGTCTTGACGGCGGAATCGTCTCCAACACGAACGACCGGTTCGGCTCGAGCTGCGAGATCCTCAGATCTTGCTCATCGTCCTTTCGAATCTGGTGATATGTAGATCCCACTGCACCCGGCCCGGGCGAGGTAGGTGACACGCTCAATACGTAGTAGTTCCACTTGGGTATGCTGGGCAGATCAACCACAAAAGCAAAGACCTCCTCGATTGGCCGGTCAATCACGATACGATTTTCGAAGGCGAACATCGCGCAACCTTTCTAGTTGAGAGCAGATTTCAAGAGCCTGCCGGGTAGATAATCCGGGCGAAGATCCTGTTAATCATCAGTCCCGTGCAAATGGGTTACGAGTTGTTCGAATAAGAATCTCCGGCCCCATTTTGACATTTGCCCCTTGAGTTAGCAGGAAGCGAACAATACCGACCACTTCCTCGACCGTCAGGAAATTTCTCGGGTTCGTGCCGGAGGCCCAGGCTGCAAGCGGCGTGTCCACGAAGCCCGGACAAATCGCCCAGGCCTTGATCCCAAAATCCTGGTTCTCTTCCTGGATCAGCTCGGTCAGGACTCGCAGCGCGTGCTTGCAGATGGCATAAGCTCCCATGCCGCCATAGACGTATACGCCTGCCTCGCTGGCGATGTTGATTATGTATCCGCGCTTACGTTCACGCATGCCGGGTAGCACGGCCGTGCACAGTATGGTCGGCGCACGCAGATTAATGTTGAGGCTGGCGTCCCAGGCCTGCATCTCGATTTCGTGAATCGGACTCGTATAGATGTCCCCGCCGCTATTGACCAAAATATCGACAGGCCCAAGCACATTTTGAGTTTGCTCGACCGCCGCTCGCAGAGCCTGCTCATCCCCCAGGTCGACTGGTGCGACAAGAGTCGTGCCGCCTCGCCGGCGGATTTCGTCGGCGACTCGCTGCAGTTGGTCTTGACGCCGCGCCACCAAAGCGACCCCTGACGCCTTCCCCTGCCAGCATTCTGGCGATCCCTTCGCCGATCCCGGACGAGGCTCCGGTTACGAGGGCCACTGCACCCTTAATGGTATTCATCTATCTTACTCCTTGGGTATTATCTCTGATACGGGTACCAGTACGACTTATCCTCCAGGTTGAAGTCCCAGTGAATGTGCTTCGTCTCGCGGAACTCATCGAGGCCCTCGATGCCGAGCTCACGCGCGCCGCCCGAGTATTTCATCCCGCCAAACGGACCGGCGTAGTTATCGGTCAGCGGGTCGTTGATCCAGATCGTCCCGGCTTTGACCTCCTCGAAGAAAGTCTTGATTTTCCGCGGGTCTTCCGAGAGCAGGACCGCGCCCAGGCCGTACGGGCTGTCGTTGACCAGGTCGATCGCTTCTTCGAACGAGTTGTACTCCATCAATGGGACCGCGGGGCCAAACGTCTCTTCCCGCATGATGAGCATGCCATGATCGACGCCGGTCAGGACGGTTGGCTCGTAGAACCAGCCTTTTTCAAAGTCCTTGGGACGCCGGCCGCCCGTGAGGATTCTTGCACCGCGCGCCCGCGCATCCTCCACATGCGATTCGATCTTGGCGCGGTACGAGTCCCCAATCATCGGGCCGACGTCGGTCGCGGGCTCCAGGCCCGGTCCCAGCCGCAGCGACCTGACGTGCTCGACGATCGCTTCGGTGAATTTCTTCGCCTTCGGCTGCGGGATATAGACTCGCTCCGTGCTCGTGCAGACCTGTCCCGCGTTGAGCAGCGCGGCATAAGCCACGGCCTTCGCGGCCAGCTCGGGGTCGGCATCTTCGGCGATGACCGTCGCGTCCTTGCCGCCAAGCTCGAGGTGGAGTTTCTTCATCATCGGTGCGGCGTGAGAGGCGATCCGCTGTCCCGTCGCCAGGCTCCCCGTGAACGCGATCACCGGCACACCGGGGTGTTTGACCAATGGCTCACCTGTTTCCAGGCCGTAACCCGTCACAACATTGACGACGCCCGCAGGTAGGCCGTCGAAGCAGTGTTCCGCCATGTAAAGTGCCGTGAGCGGCGTCATCTCGCTCGGCTTGATGATCACCGTATTCCCGGCCGCGAGGGCGGGCGCGACCTTCCAGGCCATGAGCAGCAGCGGATAGTTCCACGGCACGATGCAGCCGGCAACGCCATACGGTTCTTTCAGGATAAAGTTGAACTGTGAAGGCTCGCCGGGGGGAATCACGCGCCCACGGTCATGCCGTCCCAGCTCGGCGTAGTAATCGAAGGTATTCGCCACCCACTCCACCTCTTCATCGTTCTCGGAGATCGGCTTTCCCTCTTCGAGTGTCAACAAGCGGATAAGCTCTCCCTTGTGCCTGCGCACCCTGGCGGCAACTTCGTGCAGGAGGCTCGCCCGTTCGTTGGCGCTGATTTTGCGCCAGAACCTAAAGGCCTCATTTCCCGACCTGACGGCTGCCTCCACATCCTCGGCCGTCCCCCGCGGGACGGTATCCAGTACCTCCTCCGTGGCGGGATTGGTCACCTCGATCTCTTCCTGAGCATCGCCTTTTGTAAATTCACCGCGGATGTACATGAGTTTCATAATGCACCTCTGTTACTGCTGGCCCTGGATCGCCAGATCCGAGTCTTAAACAAGAAAATTTCTCAAAGTTGCCGAATTTGTAAAGACCGCATACCCCGGCATGGTCGCAGACTATGCCCGGGGCACACCTGCCCTGGCGATATGAATTGTTATCACAGAGCCTGCGGGGCATGTTTTGGGTGTTAAAGAGCGTGCCGAAGGTTTTGTAAAAGCAGTTGAACTGCCTCAAATCAACCTTCGGGACGTTTTATGCTGACCCGCCTTTTGGATGCTGTGATTCTTCGATTAACTCCTTCGGCGTTGCCGCACCGCAGGCGGGACAGGCGTAATTGTGTTCAGCGGGCACATACGACCGGCCGCAGAACGGGCAGTCCACAGCCCGGGGCGCGACCGGGATCTCCACTTCCTTCACGACCTCACGCGTCACCTCACGGGTATGGGTCCGCCCGGGCCCGCCCAAAATCACCAGCGGGCCGAGGTCAGGCAGGCCGGAGCCACCGGAAGAAGACGGCATGCTTCTCGGTTTTACCTTCGATTTCCCCGAGGATTTCTTGCTGGAAGAAGACTCGGCCAGTCCCTTCCCGCCCGCAGCCAGCACAAAAAACAGGACAGCGACAATGACCACCGCTGC
>DASTFG010000561.1:0-10895 GCA_035708785.1 Anaerolineales bacterium | reverse complement strand
GTATTCATATACCGATTGGGATCGTGTTATTTATCTCAGCTTTTGTTCACATCGGCGGTGCGCTCTATTATGCTACTTTCCTGAAGTAAAGGAAGCATGCGACGTAATCGCTTGGGCTGTCTATCCGGAACGGGAATCCTTGCTGCGCTGGTCACGACGCTTTTGATCGCGGGCTATGCATATGCGCGCGGTGGATTGCTGTTCAACCCTGGGCCGTTGAATTCACAGCCCGGAGCAATGCTTGGCGGCATCACCTCTCATGCGGAAACCGGTGCCGAATGCGAAGCCTGCCACACCGCGCCCTGGGATGCGGCCAGGATGGTGGATCGCTGTACCGTCTGTCACCAGGAGATTGCCGAACAGATGCGAGATGTCGCGACCCTGCACGGGACGCTGTTGCACAATAATGTCGACCTCGGTTGTCGCCATTGCCATCCCGAGCATCGCGGTCCGGACGCGGCGCTCACCCTGATGGAGGATTTGTCTGCGTTCCCGCACGAGGCGGTGGGATTCTCTCTAAACCGTCACCAATTCACGGCTGCACGCGAATCCTTCCAGTGTGCGGACTGTCATCATGACGATGTTACGACTTTCGATTTGAATACGTGTGATGTTTGCCACCGCCAAATAGCCCCGGAATTCATGAACGCGCATCCGTCATCCTTTGGTCGCACCTGCCTGGACTGTCATGACGGCGTAGACCGCTTCGGAAAAAACTTTGATCACCGCCTCTTTTCATTTCAACTTACCGGCAAGCATGCGGAACTTGACTGTGCCCAATGCCATATCAATGCCCGCGGTCTGGCGGATTTCGCAGCGGCGCCGCAGGATTGCTATTCCTGTCATCATCAGGATGACGCGCATGGCGGTCAGTTTGGCACAGATTGTTCTGCCTGCCATAACCCTTCCGACTGGAAGGATGGTGACTTCGATCACAGTCTCAGCAATTTCCCATTGACCGGTGCTCACGTAAACGTGGCCTGTGAAAGCTGTCATGCCGGTGGACAATTCCGGGGATTAGATACAGCCTGTATTGGCTGTCATGCCGAACCGGTTTTCCATGCAGGCCTGTTTGCAGCGGATTGCGCGGGCTGTCATAGCACGACATCATGGTCTCCCGCCGCATTCAATGAACAGCACACCTTCCCGCTCAATCATGGTGATGCTGCAACCTGCACAACCTGTCATCCGGCTGGTCTTATAGACTATACCTGTTATGGCTGTCACGAGCATAATGAAGCTGAAGTGCGCTCCAAGCACCTGGACGAAGGCATGAGTAATTTCCAAAATTGCATGGAGTGTCACCCCACCGGTCAGAAGGAGGAGGGTGGTGATCGCGATTCTCGTGAGGGGGAGGGTGATTAGGCGGCTCTCATGAAATAAGCCCGGGTCGTTAGAGAAATCCGGGCTTATCGTTCCCGCCGAATCAACCTTTAGCCCGCTTCTGGAACCGAGGCGGGAGGTGTTTCCTTATTATTTTCGATTTCCATGACTGCCGGGATAAAGAATCCCAGGATACCGATCATCACACAGATGATGCCTCCCACCCAATACCATACCTGAATCCCCAGTGTGTCCGAGAGTGGCCCTGCGATGAGGAGCCCGAGGGGTGAAATGGCCGTCGCGCCGCTGCCGAGAAGGGACATGACGCGTCCCTGCATATCCGGCCGGATGATCGATTGAAGCAGCGCGCCGATCGGTCCGTTGGTTATCGGAATCATGACGCCTAGCAACACGGTTCCGGCAATGGCGACCATGAAAAGGCTGGGGGGCGCGAAACCGATCAGCATGACGCCCAGACCCAGCCCAATAATCCCCATCATGGAAGTGACGATTTTTTTCTTGAAGCCGCCCCAGATACTCAGAAGGACCCCGCCAGCGATGATTCCAAACCCTTCAAGGGAATTGATCAAGCCGAGCTCGATGGCGCCTTTGCCGAAATGCTTCGTTACAAGCAAGGGAAGCAGCGACCCGGTCGGTACGAGCAGGAAGTTCAAAAAGAGCGCCATGAATATGATGGCAACCAGCCCGGGCCACGAGCGAATGTAGGTTAGTCCCTCCCGAACATCCTGCATCAGGCTTGGCCTCTCTTTGTATGGCAGGTCTTCGTGTCGCTTCGGCTGCGGAATGGGAATGAAGAACAATGGAAAGATTGCAAGAATTGCAGTTCCCACATCTATCAGCAGTATGCCCTGGGTTGTAAGCAGAGAGATGAGCAAAGCTCCAACGGGCGGGGCGACCAGACCGTTGACTCCTTGCAATGCCTGGTTGAGCCCATTAACACGTGTTAGTTGCTCTCCCGGAACCATGAGCGGTGTGGAGGCGGCCATGGCAGGAAAGTGGAACGCGCTTCCCAAGGCGCGGACTGCCATGATGGCATACACGTGCCAGATCTGCACTGTATCTGTTGCAAACAGATAAGCAAGCAAAAGCGTGAATACTGCAATTGTTGCGTCTGCTACCATCATGATGATTCGGCGATTCCAGCGATCCACCAGCGCGCCTGCGAAGGGTCCCAACACAATCATTGGCAACATACCCACCAGCGTTGCGACCGCCAGAACCGTCGCAGAGCCGCTCTCCTGTGTCAGCCACCAGATCAATGCGAACTGCACTAACGCGGACCCGAATAAGGAGAAGGCCTGGCCTGTCCAGATCGTGAAAAAGCGTCTTGCCCAGTTTTGCGGAATTGGTTGCGTTTGATTTTCCATGTCTTTCCCTTCCAGGTGATTGTCATCTTATAATGGACAAATCGAGATTCTGCAACCTATTCTGGAAGGGACTATATGATCATGTTGAACTTCTCTTCACGTCGCTCTCCGGTATATGGTCGCAACGGGATCGTTGCTACCTCCCAACCACTCGCGACTGCTGCGGGACTGGAAATCCTGGCGATAGGCGGCAATGCCGCCGATGCCGCCGTTGCCGCGGGCGCGGCGCTCAATGTGACCGAGCCGACCTCGACCGGGATCGGCGGGGATATGTTCGCGCTATTCTATGATGCGGAGACAAAGAAGGTCACGGCACTCAATGGATCGGGCCGTGCACCTGCCGTGCTGACGCTGGACCGGCTCAGGAGGGAGGGCATGATCGTAGAGATGCCCCCGTTCCATGCGCATACGGTGACCGTGCCCGGCGCGTGCGCCGGGTGGTTTGATCTGATCGAAAAGCATGGTTCGCTTTCCATGCCCGAAATCCTTGCCCCCGCGATTCGACTGGCGAGCGAGGGTTTCCCGGTTGCGCCGATCACTTCTCATTACTGGCAGCGCGCGGCGCAGAATCAGCTGAAGTCGGCGCGCAACGGGCAGGAATTAACGATCGATGGGCGTGGGCCAGATCCGGGGGAGATTTTCCGCAACCCGGGACTGGCGCGCACGTTCGAAGCTATCGCACAGGGAGGCAAAGAGGCTTTTTATGAAGGTGAGATCGCGGAAGTAATTGTAAGTGTGGTCAACGAATCGGGCGGCTGCATGGCGATGGACGACCTCGCGACGCATACCTCGACCTGGGAGGAGCCCATCTCCGTAACGTATCGCGGCTTGCGGGTATACGAATGTCCGCCCAACGGACAGGGCATCACTGCCTTGATCGCGCTGAACATCTTGGAGGGGTTCGATCTGGCTTCAATGGAGTCATGCTCAACTGGACGACTGCACCTGCTGATCGAAGCGATGCGGCTCGCCTTTGCCGACGCGCGCTGGTATGTGGCTGATCCCATGTTCTCGAATATCCCCGTTCAGGAACTGCTCTCGAAAGAATATGCAGGTGAGCGCCGTAAGCTGATCGACTCGAAGTGCGCCAACACTGGTCCCGAACGTGGGGCACCTGTTTCTTCTTCCGATACGGTCTATCTCAGTGTGGTGGATACATCTGGAAACGCGTGTTCGTTCATCAACAGCAATTACTGGGGCTTTGGGACAGGCATTGTGCCAAAGGGCTGGGGGTTTACGCTGCAAAACCGCGGGCACAACTTCAGTCTCGATCCGAACCATCCCAACGCGCTCGCGCCGCGTAAGCGACCTTATCACACGATCATCCCTGCGATGGTCACACGGGAGGATGGATCGCTCTACGCTTCTTATGGGGTGATGGGCGGATTCATGCAGCCGCAGGGACACGTCCAGGTTCTGTCCGCCCTCGTGGACGATGGACTCGACCCGCAGGCAGCGCTCGACCTGCCGCGCTTCTGCATCGACGTGGAGGGATCGGGCGGGCGAGTTGCGCTGGAGGAAGGGATCCCGGGAAACGTAACAGCAGAGTTGAAGCAGATAGGACATCCTGTTTACACCGTCAGCGGAGTCAACCGCTCGCTCTTCGGCAGGGGACAGGTCATCCTCCGGGACGCGGAAACAGATGTACTCGTCGCGGGAAGCGATCCGCGTGCCGATGGCTGCGCCATGACGCATTGATACCTGTCTGTTGACTTTTTATCCAAACGGCTTATAGTGTGTATGGAGGGAATGAATGAGCCGTTCGGCGATCTTTTTTCTGGTGATCCTGGCCTTGGGATTAGCTATCCTTCTGGTCATGCTTGGCCTAGCAACAATTCCAACAAATCTACTGGGATGGTTTTTGGTTAGCATCGGGCTCCTTTACTTTTTCGGCATCATCATTGTCTATTGGATCCGCGGAATCAAGTTTTGGAGCGCGGAAGCCGGCGGCGCGAACCTCCGGGAGGAAAGGAATGATCGGTCGTTCTGGTTGATTGTTTTCGGTATGTCGGCGGCGGTTTTCATCTCCCCAATCGAATACTTGTACTTCCCTGAGGTCTTACCTCGCCTGGTCTGGATGCAAATCGCGGGTTTGCTCGTCATCATGTGGGGTTCAGTGTTATTTGTTTGGGCCCGCCGTACGCTAGGAGAATTTTACTCGGGTCATGTCTCTATCGCGCAGGGCCAGCCTTTGGTCCAGCACGGACCGTATCGCTTTATCCGTCATCCGGCTTACGCAGGGTACATCCTCCTCGCGCTCGGCCTCTCGCTCGGGTATTCCAGCCTGGCGGGTTTTATGATGAGCCTGTCTCTTTTACTACCCTCTGTCATTTACCGAATTCGTATTGAGGATGGGTTGCTTGCCGAGCATTTCGGCGCGCAGTTTGACGATTATGCCCAGAAGGTCAAGCGCCTGATCCCTGGAATCTGGTGAGCCACATTTTCGCCGGGAAGCGGGCTTGAAAATATGCGGGACATGATCGAAACGACCAGCAATAATCGATCGACTCATCCAGCTGCGCCGTTGCCAGGCACTAAACCGTATCCGCGATGCCGTAATAGATCTTGACATTGGATTTTGGAGATGACACTGGTTGATCGAACCGGACCGATGCGGACCGATTTAATCATCCCAAGCTTTCCATGCCTGCGATCAACAACCAAAGAATCAGCCCCTATTCGTACTGATGTGATTGCTAATACTGGTAAAACCCTCTTCCACTCTTTCTTCCCAAATATCCTGCATCCACCATCTTCCGCAGCAATGGGGCAGGGCGGTACTTGTCTTCACCAAGGTCGCGCTGCAAGACTTCCATGATGAACAGTACAACATCCAGGCCGATCAAATCTGCGAGTGCCAGCGGGCCCATCGGGTGGTTCATACCCAGCTTCATCACTGTATCGATGGCTTCGGGTGTGCCGACTCCCTCTTGCAGGGTGAAGATCGCCTCGTTGATCATCGGACACAAAATGCGGTTTGAGATGAAACCGGGCGAGTCGTTTGCTTCTACTGCCGTCTTGTCCATCGCTTCGCACAGCGCGAGCGTAGTCTGAAGAGTCTCTTCACTGGTGGCGAGACCTTTAATCACTTCCACCAATTTCATGACCGGAACTGGATTCATAAAGTGCATGCCGATGACCTTGTCAGGCCGCTGTGTGTGGGAGGCGATTTTGGTGATGGAGATGGAGGAGGTGTTGCTTGCCAGTATCACACCTTCGCGCGCTGCGGCGTCCATTTCCTCGAAAATCACGAATTTAAGATCAGGGCTTTCCGTGGCCGCCTCGATGACGAAATCCGCATCCTTCATTGTGTCCATATCCTCGACATAACGAATCCGGTCGGCGGCATCTTTTTGCTCCTGGGTAATTAGGCCCTTTTCCAGAAGTTTTGACGTGGATTTCGTGATCGTTGCCCTGGCCTTTTCCAGGGCACCAGGCTGGACATCCATGCATGTGACTTGATAACCGGACGTCGCCGCGACCTGCGCGATGCCGTTGCCCATCGTCCCCGCGCCGACGACAAAGATATGCTTGATTGACATTGTGTCTCCCTTCTACTTATCCGTGTCGATCTCTCCAAATCTGATAAATGATCACCTCGTGAACACTCCACTCCCCCGGCTCAGGCCTGAACTTCCACATATCTTTTGGAATATCTTTAAGCGTTTCGAGGAGCAAGTCGTAGCCTTTGCCATAGAGTTCGACCTTTCCATTCCGCTCTTCGATATTCATATACCATCCTTTCTTGCGCATGCTTTGCCGGATAGCCAGAATCCACGTAGATGGATCTCTGACCTGCAATTATAGCCTTATAGCAATTATTCGAGCAAAGAAGGATGACCTTTTACACTACCTTTTGAATTCTCACAGACAACTCACGTTGATAGAAATCGAAGAAGCCTTCCTGGTCCGGCCCGATCTGGTGCAGGCTGACGTAGTCGAAGCCCGCTTCTGCGTATTTCCGGATTGCCGCGATGCACGGCTCGGGGTCAGGCCCGCAGATCACTTTCTCCGCAACCTGATCCTCAGTGACCATCTGAACTGCCTGCTCAAAATAACTGGGCAGGGCGAGCTCGGTGTTCAGTGCCCCCGCTGATAGACCTGCGATCGGCCAGATTTCATGTGCGGTACGGCGGGCCTCGGACTCGTTGTCCGCCCAGCACAAGGCTATTTTCCCGTAACACGCTTTGCCTTTCCCGCCCGCTCGATTGAATGTATCCACTAATTCTGCGTCTGGTGAGGTGCTGATCAGACCATCCCCCACGCGCCCCGCCAGCTCAGCAGAGTCCGGTCCCGAGGCCGCGAGGTAAATAGGAGGCAGCTCGTCAGGCAGAGTGTAAAGCCGGGCATTCTCGACTGTGTAGAAGTGGCCGGAAAAGCTTTGTAGCCCGCCCTCCCAGAGCAATCGAATGATTTCGATGGCTTCCTTGAGCATGGCCTGGCGGGTTTCGATGGGAGGCCAGTGATCGCCGAGAATATGCTCGTTGAGGTTCTCGCCCGTTCCTACGCCCAACATAAAACGACCTGGCATCATCGCGGCAACCGTGGCCGCGGCCTGTGCGATAACGGCCGGATGGATCCGCATAGTGGGACAGGTCACGGCGGTCTGCAGCCGCAAGCGTTCGGTGGCCTGCGCGATCCCACCGATAACCGCCCAGATGAAGGGACTGTGTCCCTGGCTGTCTATCCAGGGATGGTAATGGTCTGAGATCTGGGCAAAGGGGAATCCGATCGATTCCGCTTGCCGAGCGTAGCGCACCAAGTCGTTCGGGGTGTGCTCTTCACTGGATAGCCAATAACCGATTTCCATACAACCTCCATTCTTTTTACCGATCATGTGTCCGGGCATAAATCAAACATCGCCCATCCAGATAGTACCGGATCGGCGATGTGAAAAACAGTCTTAACGGATGGACCCGTTTACGGCAGGCGGACGCTGAGGCCGGAGTTCGGCCCGGCCGGTACACCGAGGGTGGGCGGCTCGTCACCCGGATGAGCACGCAGATCTTCGAGCAATTCTTCCGGGGAGAGGGTCGTCTCGACCCGGGCCTCCGATTCCGGTCGTGGATTCGTCACGGGTTTGGCGCGATAAATCACCAACTCCTGGATTCCATCCTCGATCGCGCGGCGGGCCAGGGCGCGGATATAGTAACGGTTGAACTCGCTCTCCGCCAATACCTGGGCTGCGTTTTCCGGGGTGGCAGCAATTGAATAGCCACCTGCTTTAGGCTGACGGCGGGGCAAAGTTTTAAGAATGCGCCGGTGCTCTCCCAGGCTTTGCGCGAGAGTCTCATCGTTTCCATTCTGGAGCGCTTCACGTAATAGGTTGGGATAGTCCCTTTGACCCTGCCCGCTTAAGAAAGGACTAATGTGCAGCTGGTTGTGGGCGATGTCATATTCCAGCTCGTCTAGCATCAGTTCGCGGGTACGCTCATCAAGATTTTCTAAGTAAAGAGCCATATGTTATTTCCTTTTGATTAACGTGCTCATTGAGTTACTTGTTACACGTGGTACAGAGAAGGAAACACTCCCGCCTGGCATGCACGTGTACTCTTCCAATTCACTTGTAAGCACGTCGGAGATTTATAGAACAATTGTACTACGAATTGGTCGGAGAGTACAGAGTCTGGCTAGAATTTCTCTCAAAATAATCCCTTGGACCCGCCCTACCGCACTAACACGTGTTACTAACACGTGTTAGTGCGGTGAAACGGCTCTTTTTGAGATGAATCGTAGCTTTTTCCTGTCATTCAGAGAGCACGCGATCTTCAATCTCCCAGGCGTGATCAAGCACATGCCAGGCTGCGCGGCGCACGTAATATCGTGGCGTCCAGCGCATGCCTCCTCGAGGACCCCGCGCCGGAATCTCACCACGAGCCGCGGCACTTAATGCCTGCAATATGGCGCGCCGCGTTTGGTCAAGTTGTGTATTCAGGTCATTTGTCTCTGCCTGAGGAGGCTTCCCGCCAAGCTGGACCAAATAGCCGGCCTCGGCGCCCAACACGTGTTCGATGATGCCCCCTAATTCACGACCTCCACCACGCGGCCCTTTACGAAGAGCTTTTCCCGCCGCAGCCTTCACGTTGGCATCGAATAGTCGCCAACATGCTCTCAGAATCTTCTGGAAGCGCTGCAGCTCGTCCGAACTGACCGGTTTTGCATCGCGGGAGGGCGCCCGGCCCGGCGCCCCAAAAACGGTTGTCGCGTTGCCCTCCAGCCGCTCGACCACAACCAATGCCGATACGTCGGTTGGCACTTGAAAGCCAAGCCGGGCCGTGCGCAGGACGCGTCCATAGCGGGATCCGTACTCGACGAGGGCTTGCAGCGCCGACGCCTCATCGCGCCCGCTCCGACACCAGCCGGGCCAATCTATCGCACCCGCGAATGTCCGTTTCTTTCCGCTCTCGAGATAAACCTGAATCTGCTTTGACATACTCGTTAATCATCAACTTTCAATTGCGAATTGCGCAGTTTCTCCAACCGTTCCACCATCACTTGTTCAAGTTTGGCCGGGTACGCAATCCCGTGTGCTTGTGCCAGGGGCGGAGCCAATTCCTTATAAAAGTTGATCATATCAATTGCTGCCTGGATCATCGCATGTTGCTCGAGCGGCGGAAAAGTCATCTGTAAAGCCGATAAGTGTTCGACGGGCAGAGCATTCTCAATCTTGAAGTATCCTTCCTGACCGACGTCCGGATCTGAGAAATCTTTCCGCAAACGGGCGAGGTTCATACAGTAGAGTCGGAGCGCACCCAGCTGGCCATGCGCCCACCATAGCTGGCCGCGCGCCAGGGCCGTGGTGAAGTGGGACACTTCATGCCAGAACCAATAGATCAGGCGGCGCAGTTTTTCCTGTTGGCCGTCCCTGTCCCTTTTACGCGCGCGGGGCACGGCACCTGCTGTGATGTTTTTCTTATCTAAAAGGGTTTTGAATGGTTCATTGAATATAGAATCCGCCTCACCCTCACGCACATGGGAGAGTTCAACTTCAGAGCCGTCAGCAAAAATCAGGAAAACGATACCCGGCAGCTCGAAGTCCTCCATAAACAACGGCTCGCCGAGCCGGCGGATAAACGCCTCGCGTCCAGCCAGGAAGTCGTCATAGGCTTCATCTGTTGTAATCAGGAAAAGGTCAAGGTCGGAGTAATCATCGGCCTTGCCCTTCGCATAAGAGCCGACCAGCACTGCTGCCGCGATGCGCGCATCCGACTGACAGACTTTCACAAATCTTTCCAGGAAGGCCTGGTGATTTGGACGCAGTTTTATTTCCATTCTGGCCTTCCTCCCGTAAGGTATCATATTTTCTTTATGGTATCACCAACGCGGACCGTTCCGCCCTGAACCACCCTTGCATTGATCCCTCGCAAGTGAAGCCGTTTTCCCTCCGGCGAATTGACGAACTTCATCGCATCGAGGCCAAATCTGGATGAAAACTTCTTGCAGCCCGTGTGCGGTTGTGGAGAGACTTCGAGGATGACCGTTCCCAGGGCAAGGCGCGTCCCTGGCGGCAAATTATCTTCGCCAATATCCATGTCGATGTACAGCTGGTCGCCGGCCAGAGGCCAGCGTTCTTCATTCTGTGCGAGCAAAGCGATGGCGCGAGCATTCATGATGGTGATCTGCGTCTGGATGTCGGCAGAGCGATCCGGCGTATGCCTGCTGCCTCGCATTTTCCAGCTATCGCCAATGAGGCCATCGTGTGGATCGAGCTCTCCACTGTCTATCACTTCCCGCTCATCTGCGCGCGGCCGGCGCACGATCATCTTGAGCACACCGTGATCTTTGGGCGACTGGCGAATCTGATCCAGACCTGCCTCAAGTTCTGTAATGGAAAGATAATAGGAGACTAGCATTTCAACCTCGCTTGGATCGTTTGTGATTCAATTTGATCTCAAGATCCTGTAAATGTTCGAGCTCGTGCAAGGCTATACCGCGTGCCCGCCAGTATACGGATTCCTTGCGTTGCTTTCCTGCTTCGCGGATACACCTTGACCAACTTTCTTCCGTAAGGGTTGCAAGAACCCGTAGCAGGATCGTGCGCCAGAGCCGGAAATAAGCCAGCAACTCTGCAAAGGCCAGTAAGTCGAAGCGCAATAATCTCCCTAAATCTCGTTCGGCGTGGATGTCGGTCAGCATAGGTTCGTCCGCCAGCAAAGCCAGATAAATCGCCTGAGAGGACAGGGC
>DASTFG010000560.1:0-9153 GCA_035708785.1 Anaerolineales bacterium | reverse complement strand
CCGTAACCCATTCTGCCAGGCACTCGATATAAACGGGCTTATATGGATCCTTCACATATGCGAGAGACACGTAGGGGTTGTTCGACAGATGCTTGGCCTTATGCGAGCCGGGCCAGGTGATCACCCAGCCGATCAGCCCCTCCCAGACCACATGCATGACTCGCGAGCGCGGGCGGCCCTTCCGGTCGACTGTGGCGACGTTGCAGTATACGGCCTGCTGGGCGCGCGCCATGAATTCAGCCTGGATGTCTTCGAATTGTGCGACTTGCATTGTTTTCGCCTCCTGCGGTCCTTTTATTTGCCGCGGCGGGAGGCTTCGAAGAGCAGGCGCACGTAGCCGATCTCGGCGACGTTCTTCATCAGCTCGCTGTTGCACCAGGCGAGGGCCAGGCTCAGCGGCCGCGGCTCGGTCCAGGGATAAGCGAGCTGCCTCTCGAGATCCCCCTCCTCCAACCGGGAAAGCACCTCGCCCCATTCTGCCGACAGCGCTTCGAGTCTACGCCGGGCAGAGTCAACGCTCCCAGGCCAGAAGACCTCCTCACGAGGAATGGGCACCTCGTTTTTGATCGCGGCAAGCAGTCCCGACCACCACCAGATGATGTGCCAGGTCAGCCAGCCGATAGTAATCGTCGGCGGGGGATCGGGTTCTGACTCAGCCCAGTCGGGGCGCCAGTTCCCATCGGCGGAGCGCCGGACGGACCAACTCCCCGGTTCAGGCTCCCAGAGGCAGGCTTCATCCGTCAGGGCAGGTAAATGCACTTCGGCGAGTCTCCAGGTCAACCGGAACTGCCAGATTAAAGTTTGTAAGTGATTCGAGGTCATGTCGGGATGATTCGCCTTCCGGATTATAAACCGATCAATGATCGAGGTTTGCCGGAAAATGGAACGTCCTGAAGGTTCAACGGCTGCGCAGCCGTTGAACCTTCAGGACGTTATTTCTTAATGTGAAAAGCTTATGGTTGTACCGGTGCCTGCTGCAAGTTGAGGCCGGGGACGCGGACGTCCACCCAGACCAGCCGGTGGTCAGAGCTGGGGAATGGGAAGACACCAGTCAGCCGGAACAAAGGATCTGCTTGCACAGGCCAGAAGACGGCCGCGTCGACGATCTGCAGGTTCTTCCTGGGCAGCACGTAGTCCGCCCGGAGGTTCCCTGGCGCGCTGTCCGAAAAGTCTGCTGTGTCGAAGGCCGGGTCGCTTAAGTGGGTATCGTTCGCGCCGCCCTGGAGCGCCGCCGCCTCGACAGCGCCTTCGCTGCTCGGCGTCACCCTGGTGTTGACGAGCGGGTGCTCGATCAATAGCTGGATCGAGCCGGGGATACTGTCGCCGTCAAGCGGGTCGGAGTTCTGGTCGCCGGCGATGACGAACATCTCGCCGGGTTTGAGTCCGCCGGACTGACCCTCGTCATCGTAGATGTAACGGCTGGCCTGCCCGGGGGTAATGTAATCGGCCCAGAAGCGGATCTCGTCGAAGTTACGACGACCATTGCGGTCCTCAGGCCCATCGAAGACGGGCGGCGTCGGGTGACTGACCAGGAAATGGACAACCTTGTTGCCGATCTGAATGGGGATATCCCAGTGGCTCTTGGACGAGAGGCGGAACACCTCCAGCTCCTCGGAGGAGTACCAGTCCGCGGGCACCGGTGTGCCTGGATCGTCGGGCAGGAGCGCGCCCGGCATATCCTTCCACAGGAAGTTCTGGAAGGTGCGGATGCCATCCTCGTTGATCGGGTAGCGTGAATAGACCGCCATACCGAACTGGCCCGGGAAGAATCCGAAACCGAAAGCGTCATCCGGGCCGCCGACCGAACCGTCATTGTTCAGATCGAAACCTGACGGGATGCCGGTGTTGGACGGCGCGACAAAGTAGTACCCGTACTCGATGGGGTCGGCTTCATTCTGCGAAACGGAGAGGTAGTTCTTCTGAAAGAGCTCGGCAGCTACGCCGCCCGCGACGAAGTCGAACTCGTTGATAAGCAGCACGTCGGGCCGCGTCCGCTGGATGATCTCGGCGACGGCTTGTGCCTGCGCATTGTCCGGTGTGGAAAGGTGCTCGACAAGCTGCCCCGCAGCGCCGCGATTGAGCGAGGCGTTGAACGTCGCAAAGCGGACGACATTCAGAGAGTTGCTATCCAGTGCATCTGCAGGCGCAGGCGCCGCGCCCACCGGGACGGCAAGCGCCAAAATTAACACAAGAGCGATGACGATCCAGTTTATTCTTTTGTACATAGGGGATTCCTTTCTTGCGAAAGGCCTGGCAGGTCAGGCACCCACGCAAGGGGTGACCTGCCAGGCCCGCAATCTGTCACGTTACTTACCGTCCGGAAGGTTTAGGCGGACAATCATGTTTTTCATAAGAAACGTTTGGAACCTTGTGCATGCTACGGCAGTTTTGTGATGCGTCCCTCGATAGTTGGAGTGATCGTGCCCAAACCCTGGATATACTCCAGGACTACATCAGCCATTACCTCGCGGGTAGTTCCCTGGCCATCCACAAACATGGTGTAGAAATCGCCTCCTGCATTTACGAAATCGTTGGTAGCAAACGTATAGGTTGTACCATCTGGCGGAATTGGCGTATCATCTGGAAACGCAACGGATAATACGCGCGAACCAGCCGGGAGTGAACACTGGAACGTGAACTTGAATCCCGAGATTTGCGGAAAACGACCATCCGCACCCAAACACGTTGCGGGGTTGATCTGGCTGACACCGTTCTCCAATGCGGCCCACAACTGCGCGCCAGTTACCGTGCGCGTCACAACCGAATTGCCGAAGGGCAACACGGCGAAAGCGTCACCAACGACGAGATCGAATGGCGGGCCGGGAGCATAGCCGGGACTGTTTCGACGCAGAGTGAGATCGGCCGGGAGATAGCTCGACGGGAGTGGAGCCCGGATGCCGCCGCCATTGGTGAGGGCGAGCTGCGTACCATATCTGAGGCGGAGGGCATCCGCGATTAAATTACCGATGGCGACTTCCCCACTGCGCTCGATGTTGCCGCCGCGCGGGAACACATCTGTCGCCACACCAATTGGCGCGTCGAAAGCCGCCGAGAGGGCAGCCCTATAAGGGGCAAGCATGGAGACGATGGCAGGATCAGGCGTGACCGCGCTGGAAAGCGGTGTAACAAAGGTATTTGTGCGATTGACAATACGGCCATTTTGTGGATCCACGGTTAACACCGTCTTTGAGTAAGTCGCACCCTTGCTGCGGTTCTCAACCACAAGCGCATTATTATGAACGGCGCTGTACTGGACGTCAGTGTGGTCACCGAAGATCACATTGAAGCCTCCGACATTGTTGGCAAAATCGATCAGGGGGCCTGTCGCCGCGCCTGTGGAATCAAAACCTGTGACACCGAGGTGGGTAATCGCTATGAAAACTTGCGCACCGTCAGCCTTCGCCCTCGCCCTCGCCTTATTGGCCGCCGGAATCGGATTTGTCGGCTCAATCGTCCCAAAATTGCCCGGGAAGACCAGGTTGGGCGCCTCGGGGTTGGTAATCCCAATCACCGCGACTTTGACGCCCCCAACCTCAAAAATTTCATAATCTTTGACGCCAGTTAGGTTGTCATCACGGTTTTTCAGATTCGCCGAGACATACTGGAATTCAGCCAAATCAATCATTTGTTGCAGGTGATCGATGCCTCGATCAAAGTTATGGTTACCAAAAGTATCGGCATCAAAACCCATCAAGTTCATTGCATGAATTGCAGGCTCTTCGTTGAAGAACCCGGAAAGCGGCGGGGACGCGCCATATGCGTCTCCTGCCGTCAATGTCAGCGTGTTGGAATTGACAGCGCGGTCTTCACTCCAGTAAGCAGACAGGACAGCAGCGCCACCCACATCACCAACACCGAAGACAGAAAGCGGATCAAGTTGCGCATGCCAATCGGACACAGCTAGGATTTGAATATCAACCGTGGGCCGCGGCGCTGCGACCGCACTGGAGCCTGGTGACCCAATTATCAACAGAGCGGCGATCAGTATGGCTGAAAAAAGACGAAGCAGAATCATACGATATGATGATCTACTTCGTCCGGCAAACATTGATTCGTGCATGAGTATTCTCCTGAGGTGGAAAAATTGGTAAATGACCACACTGCAGCACGGGCCAATGCGCAGGCGTCTCTCCTCTTTGAATCGACAATTTTTCGCCCAACACCACCACCTTTCCTCGAATAGTCACAAAGCTGATTATCGCGCCAGAACATTAGCCCAGGTTAAAGGGGGTATGCTTCGGTTAACTTTCGAGTTCAAATCGCAGCGAGGATTTGTACTAAATTCATTCTAACCATCCGAATCATGCGAGTCAATAATAATTTGCTAATAAAATGTTACACTTTGCTATATCGAGGAAAATCCATGCGCCCACTCGAAATTCTGACGCCCATCCTTCTCGCGATCTACCTGCTGTGGCCGCTTACCGGCAGAAGACGCCCGCCTGTGGTTGGCCTTCTGCCGGCCATTGGGCTCGTCGTCATCGCCGCGCATGCAAGGGTCGAAGGGATGCGCTGGCAGATGTACCCGCTCTATTTCATCGCCGTCGCGACCTGGCTGCTAAGCATCCCACAATCCATAAAACTCAGGCAGGAGAGGACTGTAGTCAGACGGCCGCTGCGCGTCCTTCTCAGCCTTGCCCTGCTCGCCGTTTCGACAGGGCTGCCCATCCTGCTGCCGGTCCCATCCATTCCGGCCCCCAGCGGACCTTATCTTGTTGGCACGCGAATCTACGAGCTCACCGATGGGACACGCAGGGAACTCTACTCCGACAGAGCGGAAGCGCGCCGCTTCCAGATCCAGGTCTGGTACCCGGCCGAAGCGCACCCGTCCGACGAGCGCACGCCGTGGATGGAGAAGGCAGAGGTCTTTGCACCGGCGATTGCTGCTTATATCGATATGCCATCCTTCTTTCTCGACCATCTTGCGCTGGTCGAGATGCCTGCGTACAGGGCATCCGAAGTCGCCTCTGACGATGCGCCTTATCCAGTCGTTCTATTCTCACACGGCTGGAACGGCTTCAGCGCCCAGAACTCGAGCCAGGCCATCGAGCTCGCCAGTCACGGATATGTTGTCGTCGGCGTGCAGCATACCTACGGCGCAGTGGTCACCGTTTTCGATGATGGAATCATTGCCTACAATAATCCAGCGGCGTTGCCACGCGGCGCGCCGGAGGAAGAATACGAAGCCGCGGCGCAACGACTTGTGGAGCAATGGGCGGGCGACCTGGGATTTGCCCTCGACTTTCTGCAATCCCAGAACAGCGACCCAAGTGGTCCGCTGCACGCCGCACTCGACCTCTTGCGGGTCGGTGTGTACGGGCATTCCACTGGCGGGGGCGCGGCGATCCAGTTCTGCGGCACCGACCCACGCTGCAACGCGCTGCTCGGCATGGACCCATTCATGCCCCCCGTCTCTCATCAGGTTCTCGAGGACGGCATCACACAACCCGCGTTTTTCATGTTCAGCCAGACCTGGGCGGATGACGCAGACAGCCGCAACAATGAGCTGTTCCGCAGGTTTGTTTCCGCGGTGCCTCAATCGCTGGGCGTGATATCAATTGACGGAACAGCGCACTACGATTTTAGCGACCTGCCTTTGCTCTCGCCCCTCGCCCCGCGGCTTGGACTCAAAGGTCCGATCAACGGAAAATATGTGACCGCCCTGATCAACGATTATCTGCTATCATTCTTCGATATGACGCTCAGGAACAAAGCCATAACTCTTTTCGATGAGCAGAACCCGAAATATCATGAAGTCAGATTTGATCCGTAACAGCAGCAATGCTCACTCTTATTGTTTACAGGAGAAGAAATGGAAACGAAACCCGCAGCCCTGGAAGTCACACTGGTACAGGAATTTGTCGCCAAAGCCCATGGCGAACTTGAACGCGTTAAGGAGTTGCTCATGCAGGAGCCTGCCCTGGTCAACGCCTCGTGGGACTGGGGCGGCGGGGACTGGGAAACCGGTCTCGGCGCGGCGGCTCATATGGGCCGGAAAGACATCGCCAATTACCTGCTCGGGAACGGGGCGCGTCTCGACTTGTTCGCGGCGGCCATGCTCGGGAAACTGGAAATCGTGAAGGCCGCGCTGGAGGCCTACCCCAGGGCAATCGATGTCCCCGGCCCGCACGGCATTCCGCTGCTCGCACACGCGCAGGCAGGCGGAGCAGAAGCCGAGGCGGTTCTGGAGTTTCTGAAAGCTCTTTAGAAGACAGGTGTGCGGCGCCCACAGATGAAAGGCGAAGTACAGCGAACTGCGAAGGCAGAGACTTCCTCACCTCGGAGTCAGCGGAACCGAACTGTGCTATTCCAGGTGGCGCTGTTTTCCGCGGTAGCCGTTTTCACTGTGTTGACCTTTCTCGCCAGAACAACACCCTTCTTTCCCATTGATCTTTTGATCACGGGCGCCATCCAGTCGATCGATTCCCCATTCTTTGCAGGGTTCATGTGGCTCATCAGCTGGCCGGGATTTTTGCCTCAGTCACTTCTGGTCACTTTGCTGGTTGCGCTCGGGCTCTATGTCTATGGACTGCGCTGGGAGGCATTAGCATCGCTATTGGCGGCAGGCTCCTCCGGGGTGACAAATCAATTCGTAAAGGAGGTGATCCAACGCCCACGGCCTGCTTCAGACCTGGTCCATGTATTTGCAGTTCTCGAGAGTTACAGCTTCCCCAGCGGACATGTCATGTTCTACGTGAGCTTCTTTGGCTTCATCTGGTACCTGGCCTATGCATTGTTCAAGCAATCCGTGCAACGCAGCCTTGTGCTGGGATTCGCCGGAGGCCTCATCCTTCTGGTCGGTGTATCACGTATCTATCTAGGTCAGCACTGGGCGAGTGACGTGCTGGGCGCTTACCTTTTGGGCGGCTTACTCCTGACGGGGATCATCCTGTTCTATCGCTGGGGCAGAACGCGCTTCGCAATTCGAAGTGGAGGTGCGCAATGACTCCACCCTATGATCCGAAAGGAACCCTCATGTTCGACACAAAGCTGACCCATGCAGTCGAAACATTTGCTACAGTGATGCTGCCTCTCTCCGAGGGAGATCTGGCGCGCGCCTGGCAGTGGAAGGATCACGACGAAGAGGGCATACGCTTTGCCTTCTTTGTGACGCTGCAGGATCTACGTCAACTGGCTGTGACTCTTGCTGCATTCCGCCCTACGCCAACGCCTGCCGAGCATATCATGAGCCAGTACCACGCCGCCTATATGGACCTGCAAGCCGCCCTGCTTGGTCTTTCCGCGGCAGATGCAGATAAACCCCCTGCGGAAGGAGAGTGGTCTGTCAGGCGCGCCTATGCCCACATCCTTGGCACCGATATCAACTTTACGATGACAATCCGATATGCGCTCGAACAGCACCGCGCCGGCAGGTGGACGCCGGAACCAATGTCCGAGAAGGATGAGGAACGACTGGCTGGAATGAGCGAAGCAGAATACGGAGCCTTAATCAAAGGTCCCCTGGAAGAAATGCTTGCTTATCACCGGGAATTCCATCCGGCAATCATCGATGACTTCAGCCGCATCAGCGAAGAGGAACTCGATCTGCCCTCCACATTCTGGGAGGAGACACGATTTCCGATCCGCCACCGTCTGCATCGCTATGAAGCCCACTATGCCCAACATACGATCCAGATCGACAAGACGCTGGCTGCCATCGGCCAGGCTCCCGGTGAATCGAAACGCCTGATTCGGAAGATCTACGCCGCGCTGGCAGAAGCTGAAGGGAGGCTTATCGGCGCAGGGTCGATGGATGATGCAGCCGCTCTTGCAACAGCCGCATCCATCTCGGAGCGAACCACGGAAATTAAAAATCTGTTGAATTGACCTAGTCGGCAGCCGCCCGCTGCTTATGGCGCATGAGCGCCACCCGGATGAGCCGGTCAAAGAAAAGCTTGTAGCCACCCGGATCGTAGAGGATCATGTAATCTGCGGGACCATATTCCTCAGGTTTGAGCATGATCGCAGGATTCGGATTGATCTCCAGGATGAATAGCTCGCCCTCCGCATTCATGCGAATATCGCAGCGCCCACAGCTGACACCATCCATTGCCTTGTACATGCGAATGGCAACATCCTGCAGACGCGCGACCAGATCCGGGTCGGTAACCTGCTTGAAGTCAAAGGGGACGTTATAGTCCCACTTCACGTCCGTGTGCCAGAATTCTTCGCCTGGAGGAAAGATCAGTTCCGCCGGCGGATAGGGAATGGGATGTTCGAGATCGTCGGGGTTGTCCACCACCAGAACGTTATACTCTTTTCCGACAATGAATTCCTCCATCCGCGCCGCGCCAAACTCGGAACAGATGCGTTCGACCTGGGCGGCTAGCTGATCGGGGGTATCTACACGTGATTCGCGGAACATCCCGGTGCTACCATAACTCTTGGGATGCTTGACCATGATCGGATAGCGCAGGTTTTTGACAAGCCGTTCAGCTTCTTTCACACTCTTAACTCGATATCCCTTGACAAAGGGGACTCCATGCGCTTCTGCCGCAGCCTGCATCTCTTCGCGGGTCGGGTCGAAGAACCTCGAATCGGCTCCGGTAAACGGCAGATTGAGTTCTTCCAAGGCTCTGACGACATCTATGCCCTCATACTCGTGATCTGCCTCCTCATCCTTTTCGTAGCCTTCGCAGAGATTCAAATAGACATCGAATTCGTTCCGTGCATCCAGTTCACGCAGCACGTCGATCACCGGATCTGTCATCGTGACCATTTCCCAGTCAAAGCCCTGCATATACGGTGCCGGGTTGAACTCCTCTATCACCTCATCTGTAAGAATGCAAACTCGCATCATTCACCTCTTTTTGATTGTAAGTTCCAAACATGCTTGTAATAAGCATCTCGTTCCCATGTATTCAATGCGAATCACGTTCTTTATTATTACATAAACTCATGCAATGACAATGCTTCTGAACATTAAAAAATTTCGTTCTTTGGGAATTTCCGTAGTAGATGCCCGATTTGGGGGTGAGAGCGTGCGCCGAAGGGACACGCCCTCACGCCCAAATCCGGCCCCCTTTCACGCGAAAGCTCGGAGAACCAAAAAAGTTCGCATCCAACAAGATTGAAAGTTTATGTATAATCATCTGCATGACAAAACAGCAACCACGCAAACGTTCCTCCATGATTTTCCTCATTCTCGGGTTG
>DASTFG010000559.1:0-3990 GCA_035708785.1 Anaerolineales bacterium | reverse complement strand
CGCGCGTCGAGGCCGGGCTGTTCATGATCGAGGTAGATTACACCTCAACGAACCACGCCTGGATCGAGGCGCAGAAGTCGTCGCCGTTCGAGCTTGGCCTGGACTGGACCGTGGCCCTCGACAAGCAGGGTTACTTCGTCGGGCGCCGCGCCCTCGAACGCGAGAAACGCGCAGGGTCGCTCTGGAAGCTGATGGGGCTTGAAGTCGAATGGGAGGGGATGGAGCGGTTATTCAAGGAGGTTGGCCTGCCGCCGCAGATACCGGGGATGGCGATGCGGGGAAGCTTGCCGATCCTGGTGGGAAATGTGCAGGTGGGATACTCCTCTACATCGACCTGGTCGCCATTGCTGAAGAAGTACATCGCGCTCGCGCATCTGCAGAAACCATATGATGAAGTGGGCACGAGCGTGCGCCTGGAAGTGACTGTGGAACACCATCGCCAGCACGCGCCTGCGAAGGTGGTAAAGCTTCCGTTTTATGAGCCGGCGTGGAAGAAGAAGTAGCAGATTAGAGGGTAGAAAGTGGGGAGTGGAACCAGCAATTGGTGAGGCTCAATAGGCTCGGACTGAAAGCTAGGTCTTTGCC
Source organism: Anaerolineales bacterium (assembly GCA_035708785.1). Taxonomy (GTDB): domain Bacteria; phylum Chloroflexota; class Anaerolineae; order Anaerolineales; family Villigracilaceae; genus Defluviilinea. Next base: position 3,405 of record DASTFG010000559.1, on the reverse strand, counting down.
TTCTTCAGCAGAAAAGAAGTCATATCTCCTCTCACCGGCGGCATCTCGTAAATAAAGATCAAATTACGGTCATCGAACGCCGACGGTTCCCAGTCGGGGAAATCGGCGGAGATCGAAACGACTCGCGCGCCCTTCTTTAATTGCGTTTCCAGGTGTGGGGCCAGCTTCGCGACCTCTTTCGAAGTCGCAAAAACAAAAACCACATCTGCCTCGTGCAAATCGGCCTTGTAGAAGTTTGCCCACCGGACCTGAATTCTATCGCTAAGGCCGTTTGCAATGACTCTCAACCAAATGAGCGCACACTGGATGGGACCAACCTCGATGCCTACGGCGTACGCACCGAACTCACGGGCCGCGATCAGGAGCACACGCCCATCCCCTGCGCCGAGGTCATATAGAACCTCACCAGGCTGCAGGTTTGCCAACTGCAGTGCCTTGCGGATCCGCTCAGGCTTTGTGGGGACAGGGGGAAGCCCATACAGCGCAGGGATGAGTATCCATAACAGGATCAGAATGAATAGGAGAATGCTCAATCCGTAAGCCAGCAGGACGATCATGCTTCGCTTCCCTCGGTCAGCCGGAACCAGGCCAGGATGCGCGGCAGAATGGAAAATTTCTTGGTCAACTCGCCGAGCGCGAGCAGCGCAAAGACATTGAATAAGATGGCGATCAGCGTCACGGGGAAAAATCCAAGCTGCTGGTAGACAAATGTTGCCAGCAAGGCGCCGATCATCCGTCCCAGCGAATGGCCTGTCACGTTGAAGGATAAAAGGGTGGCGCGCGCTTCCGGCATGACTTCGGTCATCAGCGGGATGTGGCTTACCAGCACGTATTCGAAGGTGATGTAAAACAGGAATAGTCCTACCAGCGCGCCGGTCTCCGTGCGGCCGACGATCGGCAAGAGCAGTGCAGCGAGAATGTTACCGGCGAGGCCGAGTGCCAGCGCACGCGGCTTGCCGAGCCGGTCGGTGGTCAACGCGACCAGCCCCTCGCCTCCCAGCTCGGAGAGCCCGATCACGGCCGAGGCACCCGCCAGTGCGGCGATCCTCAGGCCAAAGGAATCTTCCAGCCATACGCCGAAGATCAGGTTGACCAGCTCGTTGGCGGCGCTTGCCCACAGGGCGATGGAGATCCCGGCCAGGGCAGGGACGTTCGTCAGCACGGCGCGGATCTTTTTCGCGGAAGCCATCCCCGGCCCGGGTGAAGCGGGATCGGTGCGGGGGATGATCCGACAGACGACCGCGAACATGACCAGGCCGAATCCTGCCAGAAGCAGGAACGGGGCATTCCACCCGTAAGCCGCGATCAGCGTTCCCATGAGCGGAACCCCGGCGATGAACGCCAGTGACCAAGACCCTTCCGTGACCGCTAGCGCCGTACCGCGCCTCTCATATGGAACACGGTCACCAAAGTAGGCCTGCATGGCAGGGTCGAAGAGATACTTGCCGAGGATGCCGAGCAATAATGCAATGCTGAACGTGACGAAGCTTGGATGGAGTGCAACCGATGCCATGCCAATGGTGAACAAAGAGATGCCGGCCAGCAGGCCGAACTTCCGCCCGCGCCGGTCGGCAATCGAGCCGAGCACGGGCGCGAACATCCCGAAGAAGGAACGGGCAGTTACGACGAAGGAGAGCGTTGTAATATCCACGCCGAGGCCGCGCGCAAAGACCGCCAGGAACGGATAGACCATGCGATGCATCGTATTCAGGATGGTACGAAGCAGCATGAAGATCAGGAGTTGGAAGCGGATGCGCCTAGGTCCCTGCAAACGCGCTTCGACTGCGTGGCGCCTTCAGCGCCACTCCGCTCAGCGCGAAAGCTTTATTTTGAAACCTGCAAGAGCACGCGAGTCAGGAAGAAGGATGCAGCCAGCGTCAGCGCGACCAGAGCCAGGAAGAAGCCGATAATGGCAAAATTGCCTGAACCAAAGATCGGCGAGGGCGGCGGGTGCATGATGTTTTGTGCTGTGGCAAAAGCGATGCGCAATGCGACAATGAACAGCAGGTTTGCGAGCGAGGTGACCCAATGCGTATTGATCAGCCACAGTCCGAGCTGCAGCAGTATACCTGTCACGGCAAAGATGACTGCAAGCCGGAAGCGCGGCTCGGCAAGGAAGAGCCCGTTCCAGTTGGCCTGCATTGCCCAGAGCGAGAGCGGCAGATAGGTGGTCCAGAAGATGATGCCCGTCCGCCCGAGCGCGGCCGACCATTGATGGAAGGCCTTCCGGCGCGAGAGCAGGCCGATCAGACCGATAGCTCCGGCAGCGATGAATGCCAGCTCGGCAGCCATGACCCAGGCGCCGTGCAGGTACACGATCCGCACGTTGGAGCCGAGCGATTGTTCCTCAGGGCCCAACATAGCCAGAAGAGCAATTACAATTACACTGACGAAGAACAGCGTGAGAGGTGCTTTGAGGCGAGGCATTGTATGATTTTACTTGAGGATTTGTCACTGTGAGCGACGCGCCCGCGCCTGTCCGGAGCGTGCCGAAGGGAAGCAATCTCCCGGTAAACCAGCAATTGCTTGGTCGTTTCGCTGCGCGTAATGACGATATACTTTATAGATGATGGAAAAGCCACCTGCCAGCATTGCACTGGAAGCGCTGGGGATCCCTCATCGGGTCTTTCGACACGCGACGCCTGTCGATTCGTTCGAGCAGGCTGCATCTGACCGGAACCAAAGGCCGGAACAGGTTGTCCGCAGTATTCTCTTCCAGGTCCGGCCGGATGAGTTCGTCATGGTTTTGATGGCAGGACCGGAGCAAGTAGATTGGAGAAAGCTGCAAAAGCTCCTCGGGCGGTCGCGCCTCCGGATGGCGACGGAAGAGGAAGTCCTGGAGATCACCGGGTACCGCGTCGGGACCGTGAGTCCGCTCGGGATGAGGAAACCGGTCAAGATCTTGTTGGATGCGAGCGTCTTAAGAGAGAAAGAGATTTCTATGGGATCCGGAATGCCTAATACAGCAATTATCCTGGAGAGCATGGACTTACAACGCGGGTTGGGGGAAGTGGAGATCGTCGATCTGGCTGAAAAACCTGAATAAAGTCATATTGACTCAAGCCTATATTATCAATATAATAATTATAAATCCTACTAGATCTATAGAAGTTATTGGATAATTAGACCATGAGACTCTCGAAACGCGGTGAGTACGGATTGCGGGCGATGCTCGCACTGGCAGCTCCCACCCCAGACGGCAGCTCTACCCGCATGATGCAGATCAAGGAGATCTCGCAGCGCGAGCAGATCTCGCCCAAGTTTCTCGAGCAGATCCTCCTCACGCTCAAAAATGCAGGCCTGCTGCACAGCAAAATGGGCGTCGGCGGCGGGTACTACCTGGCCAGGCCCGCCAGGGAAATTACTCTGGGCCAGGTCTTCCGGGTATTGGATGGGCCGGTCGCA
>DASTFG010000558.1:0-6464 GCA_035708785.1 Anaerolineales bacterium | reverse complement strand
GGATACAACTCTGACAAGAACACGAGACCGGCCTCCGGCCGGTGTCGTGTTGAAACTTTCAGGTCGAGCGCCGAGCGAGCAATGGTCCCACGACAACACCTGAGCCAAAACCAAAAGCGAACATCCCGATCTTTACGGCCGAGGGAATTTCTTCCCACACGAACACCGATGCGGCGGTTGCCAGGATCAGAACTAGAATCGCTAGCCCTACTAAAAACCTGTTTGCTTTCATATTGATCTTCTCCTTAGCGGGTTTCATTGATGAATTCCTGCAGCTGCTGGCGATATTGCGTCAGGGCTTTTTGCCCGGCGGAAGTGAGTCTGCACACCGTAAGTGGTAATTTCCCTTTAAAAGTCTTCTCAATCTTGACATAGCCTGCTTCCTCAAGTTTACTGAGGTGGGCCGAGAGATTTCCTTTTGTCAGCCCGGTTTCGCGCTGCAGGAAGAGAAAGTCTGCGCTGGCCACACTGGCCAGGATAGTAAGGATCAGCAACCGCGCCGGTTCGTGGATCAGGCGGTCCAGATCTGTCAGACGGCGCAGGACATCAGTCATCTCGAGGCCCCGCAGGCAAAGGATTATCGATCAGATATCTTCGCAGAGTCAGTCCACCTGAGATAAGGAAGCACACACCCATCATCCCATAGAATAAACCAAGACTGTACCCATTCGGCAATCCGCTAATTGAGAGAACAAGTCCAAGCACAAGGGAAACCAGCCCCAGTACGTAGAACCGGGTCAGGCCGGCCGATTTTGCACGCAATACGATCAGGATCAAGCCGACGATGATCCCCGTGATGGCCACCAATGAGTCAAAGGACTGAAACTGGCGAACAAAGATTATGGTCAAAACAGAAACGCTAACGGCCACGATCGCGGCCAGAATCCCTCTCCAGCGCATGTTTCGCTCATCCACCTGATATTCCACGTATCCGGTGCGCGGATAGGTCAGGCGGGTCTTCAAAGCATTCACCAGCTTGCGGCTTACAATCGCCCCGCCGATCATCAGAAGGGCGAGACTAGCCTGCAAAATCCCACCCAGCATTGAGTTTTGTCCCAGGAACTCCTGAAGTGCAAAATAGAGTCCCAACAAAACAAACATCCCACCGCCGATCAGTTCTGCGATCCCGTCGGTGTACCAGTAACGCTTGAGGCGCTGTTCGACATTCGACAGATTTTCTTCCATGGTTTCTCCTATGTAAACTAGTTTGTATTACAAACCGGTTTGCACACATAATACTCCTCAACTTCAGATCTGTCAAGGGAAATAAAATGCCTGACTCTCGCGAATCAGGCCGGCGCCAAAGAGTCAGCACTAATTTTGCAGACAGGCAAGCAACTCTTTTACGGCCCCCTGCGGTTCGGAATTCGTCATTACTAAAACAGGTACAGTTGCGATAGACAGGACTTCACGCGGATCGCCGTGCACCTGCCCTGAGCCTGTCGAAAGGTTCCAGTGCCGAGGCAGGATCCCGACGGCATTCGATTCGTTGACCAGCACATCCGACATGTGTTGTGGATTGGCGGCCAGCCTCGCGGACGGGGTTACGCTCCTTCCTTCCATGACAACCTGATCGAAGACCTGTTGTACATCAGCCTCTGACGCGTATACCCAAACCTGCACGGACGGGTCACCCGGCCCCGCGAACAACGCGCGCGCTTCTTCAAGCGTCAGATTTTGTACGGGGCTCTGGCGATGCGTAACGATCAAAATATCTTCCGTGTCGATTTGATACGCTTGTGAGACAAGGAACTCCGGCTCACCCACACGGAGAGAAATATCAGCCGAGGACGGATTGTCTACACGTGAGACGACAATGGATGATCCGGCGCAGGCATATAACGGAGGCAGCCACGGCTGTGCAGCAGCGGTTGAATAGACAGTGACCACTTGCGGTGTCGCCAGAGGCGTTGACGGCGCGCAGGAACAAAGAAGAAAGGAAGAAAGAAGAGAGAGAAGGAATTTGGCTTCAGGAGATTGCTTCACCACTCGCTTCGCTCGGGCTCGCAATGATATGGTTACCATGTCCTCAACAGCGCCGCGATCAGCTTGGCGCGTTCCTGCAGGCTGTCTGCAAAAATATATTCACGCTCCGAGTGGTAGCCCTCGCCGACTGCGCCGAGTCCATCCAGGACCGGGATGCCGAGCGGCGCGACAAAGTTCGCATCCGAGGCGCCGCCCGTGCCGCCCGCCTTGAGTTCGATGCCAGCATTCGCCGCAATAGATTTTGCTTTTTCGAATGTCGCCTTCATCGTTTCATCGAACGGCATGGGCGGACGGTTTAACCCGCCCGAAATCTCTATGGATGTGCCGTCCAGCACCGGCCTGAGCTTTTTCATCTCCTCTTCCAGCCGTTCCCACTCGCCCGGATGCATCACGCGTACATCCACCTGGATGAAGGCCTCCTCAGGAACGACATTCGAAACCGTGCCGCCGCGTATGACGCCTACATTGAGCGTGGTCTGTCGGGAATAATCGGTCAGTTTTTGGATTGCGATCACCTGGTGCGCCATCTCTTCGATGGCATTGCGTCCCTTTTCGTGGTCGCCGCCTGCGTGCGCGGCTCTTCCGCGAACCGTGACGCGGAACTCCCCCACGCCCTTCCGCCATGTCTTCAGGGAACCATCTTCCAGACCGCCCTCGAGCACAAGCACCAGAGCGGACTCCCTGGCCAGCCGCTCGATATGTTCCCGAGAGGTCAGGCTGCCGATCTCTTCATCGGATGTGCAGAGCAAGGTGACAGAGCGATTCAAACCAGACCTTTGCGCCTCTTCGATCGCGGCAAGTGCGATGACAATCCCTCCTTTCATGTCGAGGGTGCCGGGACCAAAGATCTTCCCATCCGCTTCGCGGAAGGGCATCTTTTCAAGCGTGCCGAGAGGGAAGACCGTATCCAGATGGCATAACAATAAAATTCCTCGCTCGCCCGCGGTTCGCCTCTCTGAGGGGAGAAAACGCGCGAGCACATGATCCCCGGTCTCCTGATTGGGAATGCTTTCGATCTGCGCGCCGAGCTTGCGCGCCTCTTCGGCAACGATCGCGCCGACCCGATCTACCGCAGCTTTATCGTGCGAGGGAGATTCGGTCTCAACGAGAGTGCGTAACAGCAAAAACATCGAATTTCTGACAGACAATTCACTCTTTATATATTTTGTCATCAACGGATGGCGCACGGAGCATCAGTGTTTCGACAGGGACCTCCACACGGACAATGGAATGCCATTGACCTGAAGGAAAACAGCGGAATTCGCGTGGGCCAATACGGTGAACTTGTCCGTCCACCTCAACATGTAGCGCGCCTTGCAGGACGATAAAAATCTCATCACTTTCTTCATGACAGTGGGACGGCTCTGTTCGATCAACCCATATTGTAGCCGCATTGTTGTACCAGATTTGCAGGGTACTGGAGGGAAAGCCTAATTCATCAGGCGGCTTACGTCCTGATACCAAGGTCGAACGTTCTGGTAATTTTTCGTGGTGGAATGTTCTTGGGACCACTAGATAACTATGGAGATGACACAAACCAATCCGGCGATCACGCAATAGATCGCGAAAACATATAAAGAGCGCCTGCTCAGGTAAGCGATCAGCCATTTGATGGCCAACCAGCCAACCACTGCGGCCGTGGCGAATCCCAGAGCCAGCAGGGGAAGGAACTGGCCGAGATTCGGCATCCGGATCACATCCAGCATTTCGTATCCGCCCGCCGCGAACAGCACGGGCACAGACATGAGAAATGCAAACCGGGCTGCCGATGGCCTGTCGAAACCGCGGAACATGCCACCACTGATCGTCGTCCCCGAGCGGGAGGCGCCGGGGAAGACCGAGAGGATCTGCATCACGCCGACAAAGAGCGCGTCGAACCACCTCATGGAGTCGAGGGACCGGTCCCTGCGCGTGAACCATTCGGCCAGCGTAAGCAGCACCGCCGCTGCAAATAGACGGATCGAGGCCTGGAGCATGGGCTGCCTGAAAAGTGCCTCGATCGCATCCTTCAGGAAGTATCCAGCCAGCAGAGCCGGGATGGTCGCAATCACGATATAGAGCCCAAGATTTCGTTCTGCCGTCGAGCGGCGGAAGTCCAGCGTCGCTTTCGCGATGGCCAGCAGGTCTTTCCAGTAGAAGGCAAAGAGTGAAATGAGCGTTCCCAGTTGAATAATGACAAGGAACGAGAACATAGCGTCATCGGCTGGCAAACCGAATAATCTCTGCCCGATCAGCAAATGCGCGGTAGAGGAGACCGGGATGAATTCGGTCAATCCCTGGATAATGCCGAGGTGGAAAGCATGGATGAGAGTCATGGTTGCCTTTGGGTCGATGGAGGATGGTTAGTAGATTTCATCTGGCAAGAAACCCAGATCATGAGCAACCGCGATGTGACTTTGAACCTCAGTCAATGAGCCACATGCTATGTAACAAAATCGAACATTTTCCCTCAGCCACACTTCCAACTTGTCGAGGTTCATCATCGTCATTTTGACTCTCCACAATGCATTAACCATTAACCATCCGTGCCGCATTGTTTGCCCACCTCTCTAACATAGAAGGTGCTAATGTTTCGAAATTGCCAGCAGCTATTGCACCACGAATTTCTTCCATAAGTCTTACCAGCGCCCGCAGGTTATGAATCGAGATCAGGGTTCCTGCGAGCAGTTCCCTGGCGACGATGAGATGACGGAGATAGGCGCGCGTGAAAGTTTTGCAGGTGTAGCAGTCGCAGGTCATGTCAACAGGACGTTCATCGCGTGAAAAGGTTGCATTCATGAGGTTTAGCCGTCCCTCAGGCGAGAAGGCGGCGTGATGGCGCGCCAGGCGGGTCGGCAGGACGCAGTCGAACAGGTCGATGCCGCGCGCGACGCCGTCGATCAGGTCTTCGGGGGTGCCGACGCCCATCAGGTAGCGCGGCTTGTTCTCAGGCAACAGCGGTGTGACCACTTCCAGCGTAGCACGCATTTCTTCCTTGGTCTCCCCCACCGAGAGGCCGCCGATGGCGATCCCGGGCGTATCGAGGGAGGCAATGAACCTGGCGGATTCAGCCCGCAGGTCTGCCTGGACCCCGCCCTGTACGATCCCGAACAGCGCCTGGTCGGATCGCGTCTTCGCCCGGAGGCAGCGTTCCGCCCAGCGATGAGTCCGCGCCATCGCGATCGCGCTGTATGCCCTGTCGTTGGGGTCGGAGCACTCGTCGAAGGCCATGATGATGTCCGCGCCGAGGTTCTCCTGGATGGCGATGGACTTCTCGGGCGTGAAGCGGTGTGTCGAACCGTCGATGTGACTCTTGAAGGTCACACCGTCATCGTCGATCACCCGAGTTTGCGCCAGGGAAAAGACCTGGAAGCCGCCCGAGTCCGTCAGGATGGGTCGGTGCCATTGCATGAAATGATGCAGGCCGCCCATGTCGCGCACGATCTCGTCGCCGGGACGCAGGTATAGGTGGTATGTGTTGCTCAGCACGAGCGTGGCGCCGATCTCCTTGAGGTGCTCAGGCGTGAGCGTCTTGACGGTCGCCTGCGTGCCGACGGGCGCGAAGACCGGCGTGAGCAGGTCGCCGTGCGGTGTGGTGAAAACTCCCGCGCGGGCGCGGTGATCCTGCGAGGTAATAGAGAATTCGAACATGAAAGGGATTATAACGGGAGAGGCTTGAGGATGAGGAAGTCAGGCCTTGGAGAGCGGCACTAACGCGGTCGTCGTATCCCGTGACGGCTTGCGCGACATATCCTCCACGTACCCGGTGGACCCGCGTGTGTTGTACTTTTCCTTATACGCCGCGCTGACCTGTTCCTTCAGCTTCTCGCTGCGCACCTGCACGGCCCGAATCTTGATCCCGCGCTTGCGTTGTGCGACAAAGATTTCGCCGTGCGGATCTTCGAGAAACGTCCGCCACCAGCTACGCGTCTTCATGCTCCAGGAGCGCACGAAGACACGTCCGTCCACGACCACCGCCCAGACGCCGATGACGCGGTGAGTCGAGTTCGTGCCCGCGCGAATGCCGAGAATCCTCTCCTTGTGGATTGTGGCCATAATGGCGTCCGGGAAGCGCTCTGTGGATTTCAATAGAGACCTTAAATCAGGGGGCCAATATCTAGAGATTCAGCATCTATCGCCGCATGCGTAGGAACAGACCCAACAGGGCGATCACGATTGCCACCCCAACCAGGAAGCCAAGATCGTACTCGCTGCCGGCATTATGAACCTGGTACATGCGCACATCCGAATTGAAAAATGAGAGCAGGAGGGTGACAGGCGCGATGATCCCGTGCCACAGTCCCGCCCCGGCGCGGGCGACGCGCCCGCTCGTGTCCGGCTGGTTGATCAGGGGATTCGGGCCAGGCGCGCTGAGCTGCATGGTAGAGTTAGGCGTCGTGACCTGTACGCTGGAGCCGGGGCCGCAACCTGTCATTATGACAGGTAACATCAGAATCAAACCCACAATGAGCAGTTTTTTCATCTCTCTACCTCCTGAA
>DASTFG010000557.1:0-4859 GCA_035708785.1 Anaerolineales bacterium | reverse complement strand
GTGGATGAGTCCTATAAGCTGGCGAAGAAACTTCTGACGAAGTATCGCTGGCAGCTCGATGCGATTGCGCAGAAGCTTCTCGAAGTGGAAACGCTGACGCGTGAAGAGTTCGAAGCCATCTTCCCACCCCCGTTCCCCAAGAAGAGCGGCACGCCACAGGTTGCGTAAGAAAGTCTACAAAAATACAGGAGCCCCCTGGAAAACCAGGAGGCTCTTTTCTTTCTTTAACCGTTTACTTATGTCCCTGTGTATCTGTCTATCCTATGCCTGTGCCGTCTCTTTATGCTGCCTGACCAGTTCGCGCCGTAAGATTTTGCCGACGGTCGTCTTGGGCAATTCACTCCTGAATTCATAGTGAGTGGGAACCTTATATGCCGCCAGCCTTTCCTTACAAAACGCTTTGAGTTCTTCTTCCGTCGCGCTTTCCCCGGGCTTGAGAACGATCCAGGCCTTGACGGTTTCCCCTCGATACGGATCCGGGATTCCGGCCACGCCAACTTCCAGAACTTTGGGGTGCGCGGCCAGGGCCTCTTCCACCTCCCGCGGCCAGACCTGATACCCGCCCGGCTTGATGAGCTCCTTCTTGCGGTCGACGATGTAGAAGTAACCGTCTTCATCCACGCGGGCGATATCGCCGGTAAACAACCATACTTTGCCATCCTTCAGTGTCCGGAGTGTATTGGCGGTCTCGGTCGGCATGTTGTGATAACCCTTCATCACCTGTGGGCCGTGGATCGCGATCTCGCCGATCTCGCCCTGTGCCAGTTCCGTTTCGCCATCGTCGAGGCTGATGATCTTCACTTCCACGCCGGGCAGCGGCATCCCAATGGAGCCTGTCTTGTTCACGCCGAGCAACGGATTGCAGTGCGTCGCGGTCGGTGCCTCCGAGAGGCCGTAGCCTTCGAACACCTTGCCGCCTGTCAGCGCTTCGAATTGTTCCTTCGTCTCACGCATCAGCGGCGCAGAACCAGAGATACAGGCCTTGATAGACGACAGGTCGTATTTCCCGGCCTTGACATCGGGATGATTATTGATGCCGTTATACAGCGCGGGCACGCCCGGGAAGATCGTCGCTTTATATTTGGAGATATTCTCGAGCACATCCTTCAGGTCGCGCGGGTTGGGGACCATGACCATGCTCGCACCGGAGGCCAGGGCAAAGTTCATGCCTGCCACCATGCCGTAGACATGAAATAGTGGAATGGCCATCAGCACAACTTCCTGGCCCTCGTCAAGGCCGGTCATCCACGATTTGATCTGCAGGGTATTGGCGACTACATTGCGATGCAGGGCCACCGCGCCCTTCGAGATGCCCGTCGTCCCGCCCGAGTATTGGAACAATGCCGTATCATCGGGGCCAACCTCCACCCTGGGGCGGGGCGCATCTTTGTATTTGGCGAGCAGATCCTGAAACCAGATGTCGCCTTCCTCCAGCCCACCTTCGATCCTGAACCCGCCTTTCTTCTCGCGCAGCAAGGTGAACAAAACGCGCAGGGTGGGAGGCAGCGTCTCCTTCAGGTTTGTCACGATCAGTTTTTTGATCTTGGTGTTCCGCTGTGCCTTCTTGATCATGTTATAGAAATTGGTCATCACGAACATGACTTCGATCCCCGCGTCGCTGGCCTGGTGTTCGATCTCTGGAGGTGTGTAAAGTGGGTTGGTGGCCACCACCACGCCGCCCGCTTTCAATATCCCGAAATACGCCATCACGAATTGCGGCGTGTTCGGCATGAAGATTCCCACCCGATCGCCCTTCTTCACGCCCAAATCCACCAATGCCGCCGCGACCTGGTCGGTGATGGCATTCATCTCCCCGTACGAAATGACCGCGCCTTTGAAGATCGTGCAGGCGCGGTCTGGATATTTTCGCGCCGACTCTTCCAAAAGATAGAATAATGGCACATCTGGAATTTCGATGGTGTGTGGAACCCCCTTGTCGTAATGAGCAAGCCAAGGACGGTCGTTCATGATGCCTCCTCTTTATCGGGTTGATATCAGTATATACAAGGAAGAATCAAAAGTCAACCAACCGTTGGATGTTTTTTATTTCACGAATACTTACATGCTTCAAAGCTCTAATCGCCATCCCGGGCGAGACGAGCCCGTAGGTAGGACTCGATTTTCGACTCAACTCCCTCCTCGACTCGAAACCAGTTTATGTTTGGATCCGACTCCTTGAACCAGTTTGCCTGCCTGCGGACCAGAACACGCGTAGCCCGCCGAATCTCAGCCTTGGCCTGTTCTTGGTCCGATTCGCCTTTGATCACCCTGACACACTCCCGGTATCCGATCGCGGACATCGTCGGCAGGGAGGGGGAATAGCCTTTCGCCAAGAGACTCCTGACCTCATCTAGCAACCCATTTGCAAACATCAGGTCGATGCGCCGGTCGACGCGTTCATATAGCTCCTCGCGCGGGCGCGTCAGCCCGACTGTGATCAGGTGATAGGGCGACTCGCCTTGCCCACGCTGCTCGGAAAATTTCCTGCCCGTGGTGAAGATTACTTCCAGGGCGCGGATGGTTCTGCGAACATTGCGCGGATCGATCCTGGCTGCAGCTTGCGGGTCAAGACTCGCCAGCTTTGCGTATAGCCAGTCCTTGCCTCTTTCCTCTTTCATCATTTCCAATTCATTTCTCAACTGTTCATCTGGCTTGACCTCAGGCGGACTCCATCCTTCTGTGACCGCGCGGACGTATTGTCCGGTGCCTCCGACCAGGAATGGAATTTTATTGCGTGTATGAATATCCTCAATGGCTTCACGCGCGAGTTTCTGGAAGTCAACCAGACTCAGGACCTCATCGGGACTGGCAATATCGATCAAGTGATGTGGCACGCGGGCTCGTTCTTCTAATGTAGGCTTGGCAGTCCCAATATCCATCCCGCGGTAGAAAAGACGCGAATCGGCTGAGACAATTTCGCCGTTCAACCGTTCAGCGAGTCGGATCGCAAGTTCCGTCTTGCCGACGGCGGTGGGTCCGACGATGAGGATGAGAGGGAATCTATTCCCATCTCCCTTTCGCGCTGAGCGGAGCGTTAGCGTAGTCGAAGCGGGGAGAGGCTGCCGAAGGAGCAGTGGTGAGGGATTAGATTGCATTCTCAAAATGCGTAATCTTCGGCTCTAACCCTACTTTCCCTTCCACAGCAATCACATCGATCTGCCAGTGATCGATCTCATTCTCTGCCGCATAGAATTCTCCCGCGGCGAGCATGTGTTCACGCTTTCGGGTCGTGACATTATGTTCGGGGAAGAAGTTCTTACTCAAGGTCAGGGTCTTGACTTCGACAAGCACATAAATATCATCCTGCTTCGCCACGATATCGATCTCTCCGTACGGCGTCCGGGCGTTGCGTGTGATGATCTCGTAGCCGCGTCCGGCGAGATACGCGGCAACCGCATCTTCCCCCCATTTGCCAACGCGCTGGTTATGTTTCATGTCAGGAACTCTTCGAGGATCGCCATCAGACGCTCGTCGAGGCTGCGCCTGACCGGCTTGGTGCTCTGGGCCAATCTCTCATAATGTCCAAGCATGATCTTTGTTGTCCGCTCGATGTCGTACTGCGCAGAGGCCGCACGCGCCGCGTCTCCCATTCTGCTGCGCAGGCCTTGATCCATGCACAGGTAAGTGAGTTTGGCGGTAAACGATGCGATGTCGTTTGTCGCGAGCAGGCCGGTCTCCCCATCCACGATGGAATCGCTGATGCCAGGTGAGTCAATTCCCAGGACAGGGAGTCCCGTACCCATGGCTTCGATCACCGAAAGCGGATGGACCTCCGTGACCGAGGCGGTGACGAACGCGTCGCACATCGCGAGATAGGACGGCAGCTCATCGTAGGGGACCATGCCCACAAAGCGGACGCGGTCCTGAATACCTAATTCGCCCGGCAGCGTCCTGATTTCCTCCATGTGTTCTTTTTGCCCACCGCCCACGATTAACAGATGGACGTTTGAAAAGACCTGCGCCACGCCTGCGAAGGATTGTAGGAGGAACTCGAGATTCTTTTCCGGGGCAATGCGGCCCGCATAGACCAGCAAAAGGTCATCCTCACGAAAACCAAATTCGGCCCGGGCTAGAGGGGTGGCCGTATGGAACCGCTTCAGTTCCACACCATTGGGCACAACCTCGATGTGGCTTTCGACGCCATATTGCCTGAGGACCTTTTCCATGCCGCGCGAAGGCGAGATGACCAGATCCACAGCCTCACAAAAGTCGGGCATGTAAGCCTGGATCAACCCCTGGCTGACCTCCTCAGGCATCCAGGGAAACCGGATCTGGGCATAAAGGTCATACCGTGCGTGATTAGTGAACATAATGGGAATCTGCACCGGACGGCAGTAGCGCAAGGCGAGACGGCCGCTGAGGAATGGATGGTGCACGTGAGCGACATCCATAGTCTGCAGGAGTTTCCTGGCCTTGGTCGTGTAGCGCGGGGAGAGATAGTAGCCTGTATCTGATACCGGCAGGCCCGGACTGCGGATGACTCGCGGATCCTCATCCCGGTGCTCCAGATTGCCAAAGGTGAACACATACACCTCATGCCCATCGTTTTCGAGGGCATGCTTATTCAGGTCAATATAATTGATGATCCCGCTCACATAGGGCTTGTAAACATCCACCATCATTCCGATACGCATGATCGAATCGTACAGGGAACAGGTGCTTGCTGTCAAGGAGTATGAGGAATTCCTAGGACTCCCTCTACCAATGGTAGAATCACTGGACTGGAGGAACTTTGGTCAAGCTGATCCTGCGAGACAAGGAGTATGAGGTCAAACCAGGCATGAATTTGCTCTCTGCGCTGCAAAAAATCAACGTGCTGCCCGAGTCTGTGATCGCGACGCGTGAAGGAGAGATGATCC
>DASTFG010000556.1:0-4799 GCA_035708785.1 Anaerolineales bacterium | reverse complement strand
GGATTGCTAGCGCTCAAAGAGCAGGAGGGCTGGCGGGTCGCAGCCGCGCATGGGATTGCGCCCGCGTTCCTCAGCTATCTCACCCCTTTACTGGCTGAAGACAATGTCCGCGAACTGAACGTCAGTGAGCTCAATCGCATGTTGAAAGAATTGACCTACACAGCCAGTATGGGGCTGCTCAATGGCACGGCACTTCCCCTGATAGCACACGGATATATAATTGGCGTGATCTTTATCTTTCGCAGCTATCCCGACGTTTTTACCCCGAACGACCAAGTACTCCTGCAATCCTTTGCCGACCAGGCCGCGATTGCCGTTTTCAACGCACGCCTGTATGGGCAGGTCAGTTATGAGAAACAGCGACTAGATGCGCTGCTCGATTCGGCAGCAGATGGAATCTTAATCCTCCACGCCGACCACACGATTGAACGATGTAACCTTGCATTTGAAAAACTGTACGGCGAGGCCCGCGAAAAGATCGTCGAAAGGGACCATTCGGAGATCATTCGCTGGCTACAAAAGCCCACTGGAAAGACCCTGGATGAAGCAGAATCGGGCGGATGGCCGCTGACTCCTAACGCCACACTTTATGTCGAAGGCGACCTGGAAAGACCGCTCCCCCCTCCCCTGCCCGTCGGCATCACCTATGCCCCGCTCCTTTCTGACAATGGCAAACTCCGCAATATCATCGTTACAGTGCGCGACATTACGCATTTCCGTACGGCAGATGAGATTAAATCGACTTTCATCTCCATCGTGAGTCACGAACTTCGCACACCCGTCACCCTGATCAAAGGTTATGCCTCCACACTGCGCCGTGATGACGCCAAATGGGATAAATCCACGATTAGCGATTCGCTGGCGGTCATCGAAGAGGAGGCAGATCGCCTGAGCAAAATGATCGACGATCTCCTGGATGCCTCGCGCTTACAGGCCGGCGGCCTGACCCTCAACCGGGCCGACGTTTTACTCCCTTCGCTCGCGACCCGGGTCGCAGAGCGCTTTACTCTGCAGTCGGACAAACACAAAATCGTCGCGGAATTCCCGGAAAAATTCCCGATTATCCTCGCGGACGAAACGCGCCTCGAGCAGGTGGTCAACAACCTCGTTTCCAATGCGCTTAAGTATGCTCCAAAAGGGCAGATTAAAATCAGCGGGCAGGTCCGGCCCGAGCAGATCATCGTCTGCGTCAGCGATGAGGGCCCGGGGATCGAGGCCAAGGATCTCCCCCACATCTTCGATCGCTTCTATCGTTCGACAAAAGCTCTCAAGCAGACAAAAGGCGCCGGACTTGGACTTTATCTTGCACGCGCGATTGTCGAGGCCCACGGGGGCCGCATCTGGGCCGACCCGAAACCGGACTCCGGTGCCAGGATCTGTTTTGCGCTGCCGCGTTGATTTGTCTTCCCGGCGCCCGAGGGGAAATGAAACCAATTGGAATGGTAAAATCAACTCCAACGGGTGCATTTCCTCGCAAGACCGAACCGTTGATCAATTCAAAGGATGGACAGCCTCATGCCCAAGACAGTACCTGTGCGCAGCAAAATTGACGAAAAGTTCACATGGAATGCCAAGAGTGTTTTCCCCTCCCCGGGGGCCTGGGAAAGGGAAGTCGATCAGATCCTTGAAGATATTTCATTGGTCAGGACCTATCAGGGGCGGCTTGGTGAGGGCCCGGGTGTTTTGTTGGATGCGCTGGCCGCTTATGAAAAGCTGCTTGCACGCGCCCAGGTTGCCTTCATGTATGCCCACTTTTCCTATTCGGTAGATACCACGGACCAGCAGGCTGCAGGAATGAACATCAAGGCCCAGGGGATGTACGGGCAAGTCGCCTCGGCTGTAGCGTTTTTGCAACCGGAGGTCCTTCAGGTTGGCCAGACGACGCTCGACGAGTGGATGAGCCAGAACGAGGCGCTGGCTGTGTATAAGCACAGCTTCGAAGATCTCTTCCGGCGGCAGGCGCACGTACGCTCGGCGGAGGTGGAGGAAATCCTGGGGCTGGCTGGAGATCCCTTGAGCGGACCTTACAATTCGACCAGCATGCTCACGAATGCAGATTTCAAATTCAAGCCTATCAAAGACAGCAAAGGAAAGGTGATCGACATCGTCCAGGGAAACTACGATTCGGAGCTCATGCATCTGGCGGATCGCAAGGCACGTAAAGCGGCATACGTAAGTTACATGGATAAGTATGTCGAACACAAGAACACACTGGCAAGCAACCTTGCCCACTCGATAAAAGCGAACGTATTTTATATGCGCGCCCGCAGACACGAATCCACGCTTTCCGCTGCACTGTTCGACCTGAACGTTCCCACTGATGTCTTTCATAACCTGATCGATACATTCAGGAAAAATCTGCCAGTCTGGCACCGCTATTTTGAAATCAGGCGAAAAGCACTCGGCTTAAGAAAGCTTGCTTACTACGACATGTGGGCCCCGATCGTGAAGCGGAAGGTAAAGATTCCTTACGAAAAAGGCGTCGATATGATCTGCAGAAGCCTTGCTCCGCTAGGCGAGGAATATGTGGAGACCGTCCGCAAAGGCTGCTTGCAAGATCGCTGGGTAGATGTGTACGCGAATCAGGGCAAGGGACATGGCGCATTCTCTTCGGGATCGCAGGGAACCTTTCCATTCATCATGATGAGCTATTCAGACGAGGTCACCAGTATGAGCACGCTCGCTCATGAACTCGGCCACTCCATGCATTCGTACCTGACCTGGAAGCATCAGCCCTTCATATACACGAACTATTCATTATTCGTAGCAGAGGTAGCCTCCAATTTTCATCAGGCCATGCTGCGCGGGCATTTGCTCAACACGATCTCCGACAGGAATTTTCAGATCGCCCTGATCGAAGAGGCGGTTGGTGGGAATTTCTTCCGCTACTTCTTCCAGATGCCCACCCTGGCGCGCTTTGAATTGGAGGCTCACGTGCGCAGCGAGCGGGGGGAGCCATTGACCGCCGATTCCATGGTGGATCTCATGGTTGATCTTTTCGCCGAAGGGTTTGGCCCCAACTTCGACATGGACCGGGAGCGCATCGGCATGACCTGGGCGACCTTCCCACACTTGTACGCGGATTACTATGTCTATGCGTATGCAACGGGAATCTCGGGCGCACACGCCCTGGCAGGCCGGATCCTGCGCGGCGAACCCAACGCCGCGGAGGATTATCTCGATTTTCTGAAATCGGGTTCCTCTGATTATTCCTTGAATGTGCTCAAGAAGGCAGGTGTCGACCTGGCAACACCGCGGCCCGTGGAGGAGACCTTCGCTGTGATGGAAAGCTACATTGATCGGTTGGAGAAACTCTTGAGCTAGCCTGTAATTCTGCAGGGACCGTATTCTTCCCATCCAGGTAATCGGCCGTGTTTCTCGTCATTGCTTCATTCGACGAGCGCTCGCCTGGCGATGAAACTTCTTAAACAAGAAATTGGAAATGATCTAATGCCTCAAACACAAATTGCCTGTCCCCGCTGTCGCCAGATGATTACGGCGAATATCGAACAACTTTTCGATGTAACACAGGATCCGCAAGCTAAGCAGAGGTTGCTGGGCGGCATGTCAAACATGGCACGTTGCCCGCACTGCGGCTATCAGGGGCGCCTCGCGACACCCATTGTGTACCACGATAACGAAAAGGAATTACTCCTGACGTATTTCCCACCCGAGTTAGCAGTACCCTTGAATGAACAAGAGAAGCTGATCGGGCCATTGATCAAGCAGGTCATGGATCGCCTGCCGCCTGAAAGGCGGAAGGGGTACTTGCTCAATCCGGTGGCAAATCTGACCTATGAATCGATGATCCAGACCATCCTTGGCAAGGATGGAATTACTCCGGAAATGCTTAAGGAGCAACAGGACCGGGTTGCATTAATCGAGCGGCTGTTGCAGGCCAGCTCGCGGGATGTGCGCAGCGAAATCATCAAACAGAATATCAGCCTGTTCGACGAGCAGTTCTTCGCGCTTTTCAGTCGCCTGGCTCAGAGTGCAGCGGCAAGCGGGCAGGAACCTGCGGCACGAGGCATGCTCGAGCTGCAGCAACAGCTCCTCGAAGAGACAGAATTCGGTCGCGGGCTGAAGGAATCGGTGGGAGAGCTGGAAGCAGCGACCAAGGCTCTGCAGGAGGCGGGGCAGGGCCTGACGCGTGAAAAGCTGCTGGACATCGTCCTGGCCTCCCCGAGCGATGCGCGCCTGCGCGCGTACGTCAGTCTGGCGCGCGGGGGCATGGACTATCAATTCTTCCAATTGCTCACTGAAAAGATAGAGAAAGCCTCCGGTCAAGAAAAAGCAAAACTGGAAACGATGCGCGAGAAACTGCTCGACTTCACCAACGAGATCGACAAGCAACTGGAGGCGCGCTATAAGCAGGCGCAGGAGTTCGTGGAATCCCTGCTCGCACAGGATGATGTGGTCAATGCCGTGCGTAACAATCTGGATCGATTCACGCAGGATGCGGTGGAGGTGGTCAACCAGATGTTACGCCAGGCTTCGGAAAAGAATGATTACACGCGCATGGGCAAACTGCAAAAGATCGTAGAGGTACTCCGTGAGGTCTCTACGCCGCCAGAGGTGGCGTTCATTGAGCAATTGCTCGACGCGCCGGATGACTCAGCCGTTGAGAAGATGCTGGAGGAAAATCAGGATTTGATCAACGATCAATTTATGGAAGCACTGATTGGATTGGTCGGTCAGGTAGATGCAGCAACTGCACAGGGCAACACCGAAGCTCAAGCCGTGGGAGAGAAGTTGAACAGAGTATACAAAACTGCGCTGAAGCTTTCCATGAAGAAGAA
>DASTFG010000555.1:0-5272 GCA_035708785.1 Anaerolineales bacterium | reverse complement strand
ACATTCCGTTCTCCGATCCGCCCGACCACTCTGCGGGATGCGTATGCCTTCGAGCAGCACGTCAAGACGGCCAACAAGAACCGCGGGCGTGAAGTCCCTGAGGAATGGTACCAGTTCCCGGTCTTCTACTTCACCAATCCGAATGCCGTCTTCGGACATGAGGATGTCATCCCTTATCCATCGTATACCAATGCACTGGATTTTGAGCTCGAGATCGCGGCGGTGATCGGCAAAGCGGGCATGGATATCCAACCTGAAGATGCGCCCGCCCATATCTTTGGCTACACGATCTTCAATGACTGGTCGGCGCGGGACGTTCAGCGGAAGGAAATGCTCGTGGGGCTCGGCCCCGCCAAGGGTAAGGACTTCGCCTCTTCCTTCGGCCCGATCATCGTCACGCATGAGGCGCTGGCCGATAGGGCGACCGACCGCCCGGGTGTGTATGACCTGTCCATGGTGGCGCGAGTCAACGGGAAGGAGCTCTCGCGAGGCAATTTCAAGGATATCTACTGGTCGTTCGGGGAGATCGTCGCGCGTGCATCCGAAGCGGTGATGCTGTACCCGGGCGATGTGATCGGCTCGGGCACAGTCGGCACAGGCTGCCTGCTCGAGCTGACAAAGTTCCAGGGACCGTGGCTGCAGCCCGGCGACGTAGTCGAATTGGAGATCGAGCGCATCGGCATCTTGCGCAACATCGTCAGTCCTTCAAAGATGAATGCTTGAGGGAGAGGATGTGAAACGAGAACGATTGGCTTTTTGCACATTCTTTTTGCTGATCTCTTCGTGCACTTCGACCGGGACCGCCACACCGACTGCGATCCTTTCCACCCCGACACCGATCAATCTGCCAACCCATACAGCCGCCAGCGGTAATGCCGTAACTCTGGAAAACCTCCGCCTGACGATCCCCGAGGGACTGGCCAGCGATGCAGCCAGCGAAACGGTTCCGGCGGTCACAGGGACAGACGCGCCTCCCTGGGAGGTCGCGCCGGCGCATACGAAGATCACCCTGACCGGATATGCCCTCGAAGACAAATTCCACGAGCCCGCCATATACGTCTACCCGGCGGAGGAATTTGCAGGGGCAAGCTCGGTCGCAGCAGAACAGATCGATCGCCTGAGAAATCTTCTGACGGGCTCCATATTGCCCCTGAGAGAAACGCTGCCCAGTGTGCCCTTCTTCAATGCAGCCCCACTGATCGCCGCGCAGATCCAGATGATGCCGTTCCAGAATGGCAGCGGCGTTCGCTCTCTGACGCAGTACGCCCAGTACAACGCACCGGTCAACAACCGGGAATTGTTCTACCACTTCCAGGGTCTGACGGAGGATGGTGCCTTCTACCTGGTCGCGGTCCTGCCGGTCAGCGCGCCGGTCCTCGCCGAAGATGAGAGCCCGGAAGCCTCCGTCCCGGCGGAGGGTGTGCCAATTCCAACGGACATTGGACCCAACGATGTGTACTATGCTTCCATCACGCAGAAACTGAATGCATTATCTCCGGATGATTTCACGCCAGCGCTTGATTCCCTGGATGCACTGATGAATTCCATATTGGTAACCAACCCTTAAGGAGGTAACATGCCTTTCTATCACAAACTCGGACAAGTCCCCCACAAGCGACATACACAGTTCCGCAAGCCGAACGGCGAGCTTTACCGCGAAGAGCTGATGGGACTGGAGGGATTTTCCTCCCTTCAATCCACTCTGTATCACAACTTCATTCCCCCGCGCGTGAAACATGTCGAAGACCTCGGCTCGCGCCTGCCCGAGACCGTGGACTTCGGCCCGATCCGCCACCGCGCGTTCCGGACCGCCGACGCGCCGCTCGGGACCGATCCCGTCTCCGCTCGGATTCCACTCCTGGCAAACCGGGACGTGATCCTGGGTGTCGCCCGCGCTTCCCAGAGCATGGACTATTTCTACCGCAACGCCCAGTCCTACGAGACCTGGTGGGTGCATGAAGGCAGCGGGACACTGAAATCGCAGTTCGGTAATCTCAGGTTCCGCAAGGGCGATTACATCGTGATCCCCTTTGGGACGACCTTGCAGATGTATCTCGATAACGGCGAAGCGCGCTTCTTTACGATCGAAAACCCGTCGCAGATCGCACCGCCCAAGCGCTACCGCAACGAGTTCGGGCAAATGCTCGAGCACGCGCCGTACTCCGAACGGGATGTCCGCGTCCCCGAAGAGCTGGAGACCCACACCGAGCGCGGCGAGTTCGAGGTCCGGATCAAGGTCCGCGACCGCCTCAGCAAACACATCCTGGACTACCACCCCTTCGACGTCGTCGGCTGGGACGGCTACCTGTATCCGTGGATCTTCAACATCGAAGACTTCGAGCCGATCACGGGCCGCGTCCACCAGCCGCCGCCGGTCCACCAGACCTTCCAGGCCCATAACTTCGTCGTGTGCTCATTCGTCCCGCGCCTCTTCGACTATCACCCGGAATCCATCCCGGCGCCCTACAACCACTCGAATGTCAACTCCGATGAGGTCATCTACTACGCAGAGGGCGATTTCATGTCGCGCAAGGGGATCGACCGCTATGACATCAGCATGCACCCCTATGGCCTGCCGCACGGACCCCAGCCCGGCATGACCGAGGCCTCCATCGGCAAGAAAGAGACGAAAGAGCTGGCCGTGATGGTAGATACGTTCTATCCATTGAATCTCACGACCCAGGCGCTCGAATACGAGAAGCCGGAATATATGTCCACCTGGCTGGAGGGAACGGGAGAGTAAAAATGGAAGTGCCTATTTGCCGGGATCTTCCACGGCATGTCACTCTGAGCCGCCTCGCCCTGAGTGCTGCGCAAACGAAGCGGCGGCGAAGAGTCTCCCGCAGAGCGGGTCGTTCAGAATGACATAGGGTTGTTGATGGTAGACACTTCCGTAAAGAAGCTTCATGCGAAAGTCAAAGGATGGATATAAAATACAAATAAATCGAACGGCGGGCTGCGCTGCCCGCCGCTTCGCGGAGGCCGTACATGAATCTCTCGACAGGGCACATCAAGGATAAGAAGTTCAAGAAGATCTCCCGAAAGATCGTCTCGGAAATGAAGCGGCTCAAAGTGCCGGGCGTGGCAATCGGGATATTGAACAAAGGTAGAGAATATACGGCGGGCTTTGGCGTGACCAGCGTTGAGCATCCTCTGCCGGTGACGCCGGATACATTGTTCCAGACCGGCTCGATCAGCAAGACCTTCACCGGCACGCTGATGATGCAGCTGGTCGAGCAGGGCAAAGTCGATCTCGACGCGCCGGTGAAAAAATACATCAGGGATTTGAAATTACGCGATAAGACCGTCGAGAAGAAGGTCACGGTCCGGCACCTGCTCACCCACATGGGCGGGTGGGTCGGGGACTACTTCAACGACTTCGGGGAGGGCGACGACGCGCTGGAGAAGATGGTCAGGGACGTCGCCAGGCTTCCGCAGGTCCAGCCCCTTGGAACGATATTTTCCTACAATAACACCGGCTTCAATATCGCCTCGCGCCTGATCGAGATCGTAACAAAGAAGCCGTACGAGCAGGCTGCCCGGGAAATGCTGCTCGATCCGCTCGGGCTGAAGATGTCCTTCTTCTACCCGGGCGATCTCCTCTTCACCCACCGCTTTGTCGTCGGGCACCAGAAGGCGAACGGCAAAGTCGAGGTGGCGCGGCCGTGGGCGATCGGCCGGGCAGGCAACGGTGTGGGAGGCGTTGTCAGCACCGTCCGGGATCTGCTCAAGTATGCACGCTTCCACATAAGCAGCGGCAAAAAGAGCGTGATCACAGGCAGGAGCTTGCGGGCGATGCGTAAGCCGCAGGTCAGCATGGGTCCGCGCGGCGAGATGGGCATCACCTGGTTCATCCGCAAAGCGGGCGGCTTGACCATTTACAGCCATGGCGGCGCGACCAACGGCCAGAAGGCGCACTTCTTCTTTATCCCCGCTAAAGACTTCGCACTGGCGATCCTGAGCAATAGCGACGACGGCGGGATCATCAATACTGAAGTATCCGACCTTGCCCTCGATGTATATTTCGATACAAAAGTAAAGTTGCCCCAGCCAATTGAGATTTCTGCCGGCGAGTTGAAAGAGTTTGCCGGCAGGTACCAGATTGGCACCGAGTGTTTCGATCTGAAAGTAAAGGGCAAACACTTGATTTACCACCACATCCCCCTGGGAGGCTTCCCTACGCCGGATACCCCGCCCGGTCCTGCCATGCCGCCCATGCGCTTTGCCTTCTACGAAAACGATAAGGTCATCGGGCTGGACGAGCCCTATAAGAATGCACTGGGCGACTTCATCCGGGATGAGAACGGCAGGCTGCAGTTCTTCCGGGTGGGCAGCCGGGCGCATAAAAAAATCAAATGAAACAGGATGCACAATGACGGAATGGCACACCCTTGATGCAGGAGAAGCCGTTCGCCAGCTGGACAGCGATCTGGAGGAGGGCCTGAGCGCAGCAGAGGCTGAACGGCGGCTGGAAGAGCACGGGCCCAATGAGCTGGTGGAGCGAGCAGGCAAAAGCCCGTGGGTAATCTTGTGGGAGCAGTTCACGGGCATCATGATCGTGATCCTGATCATTTCGGCGGTCATTTCGCTGATCCTGGGCGAGACGATCGATGCGATCGTCATCATGGTCATCGTGGTGCTCAATGCGATTCTGGGCTTTGTACAGGAGTACCGTGCCGAGCAGGCAATGGCAGCCCTCAAGCGTATGGCCGTGCCGCACGTGCGAGTGCGGCGGGACGGCCATCTGCAGGAGATCACCGCACGCTCCGTGGTCCCGGGCGATATCGTTCAATTGGAGACGGGCAATACCGTCCCCGCGGACGCCCGGCTGCTGGAAGCCGTCAATCTGCGGGTCCAGGAAGCGGTGCTGACCGGGGAATCGGAGGCGGTCGAGAAGGATACGGCGCCCCTCTCGGGAGAGAACCTGCCTCTGGGCGACCGGGTGAATTCCGTCTATATGGGCACGGTTGTCACGTACGGGCATGGCCTGGCGCTGGTCACAGGCACAGGGATGGACACGCAGCTCGGCAATATCGCCGATATGCTCCAGTCCGTTGCCACAGAGAAAACACCCCTCCAGCGGCGCCTCGAACAGCTTGCGAGGGGCCTGGCGCTGGCCTCACTCGTCCTGGTCGCGATTGTCTTTGGCCTGGGCGTGCTGCGCGGAGAGAACCTGGTCGAGCTGTTCACCGTCTCCGTTGCCATGGCCGTCGCAGCCGTGCCGGAAGGGCTTCCGGCGGTCGTCACCATTGAGCTGGCTCTAGGCGCGCAG
>DASTFG010000554.1:0-4158 GCA_035708785.1 Anaerolineales bacterium | reverse complement strand
TGAAGGACTTTGCCCGCGGCTGCATGCGCACCTATCTCGTCCTGAAGGAGAAAGCCGCCCGGTTCAACGCGGATGAGGAGATCCAGGCGCTGCTGGCCGAGATTCATGCAGATGACGGCGCGATGAACCCGTTCCTCGGGACGTACTCCACCGAAAAGGCGGAGGCGCTCAGAGCCCACCCCTTCGACCGTGAGGCGCTGGGCGGGCGCGGCTGGAAGTACGAACGGCTCGACCAGTTGACGATCGAGCTTCTGCTAGGCATCCGGTGATTTGGTTTCTGGTGCAAAAGCCTTGCGAGGGTTTATTCAGAATATCTCTCAAAAAAGACCGTCGAACCGGGGCTGCCGGAGTAACACGTGTTACTAACACGTGTTACTCCGGGGATATAGTTGATTCGAGATGACTTGGAGTATTCTTGCGCTTACGGGAGAGCCACAGCGCTGCCTTCGCAAGGATAATCTTGGACCGTTAAGGAAAGAGGTAAACAGGTAGACAGGTAAACATGACTACAAACTTGTTTCTAGGGATCGATACGTCGACGACCAACAGCAAGGCGCTGCTGATCGACGAAGGCGGCGATGTGATCGCAACCGCCTCATCGCCTCATACGTTACAGACACCGCGCCCGCTCTGGTCGGAACAGGATCCGCACGAGTGGTGGGAAGCGGTCTCGGCCAGTATCCGCTCCGTTCTGGAAGAAGCAGGCGCCGGCGCGGACCAGATCGCGGCGGTCGGGCTGACGGGCCAGATGCACGGGCTGGTCCTGCTCGACGGGGCAGGGGAGATCCTGCGCCCGGCCATCCTGTGGAACGACCAGCGGACGCAGAAGCAGTGCGATGAGATCCATGCACGGGTCGGGAAGGAAGCGTTCATCCGGATCACGGGCAACGTTGCACTCACGGGCTTCACAGCCCCGAAGATCCTCTGGGTCCGCGAGAATGAGCCGGATGTATATGCCAGGGCGAAGCACGTCCTGCTGCCGAAGGATTACATCCGCTATAAACTGACGGGCGCATATGCCATGGATAAAGCCGACGGCTCGGGCACGGTGTTATTCGATTTGCAGCGGCGCGACTGGTCAGGCGAAGTGCTCGAAGCCCTGGAGATCGATCCGGCCTGGATGCCGCCCACGTTCGAGGGGCCGGAGGTGACGGGCCACCTGACAGAAGAAGCCGCTGCGGACACCGGGCTGAGAGCCGGCACGCCCGTCGTCGCAGGAGGCGGCGACCAGGCGGCACAGGCCGTGGGTGTTGGCGCGGTCGAGCCTGGCATCGTCGGGTTAACGGTCGGGACCAGCGGCGTCGTATTCGCGACCACCCCCTCGGCGCTGGTCGAGCCGGAAGGGCGGCTGCACGCGTTCTGCCATGCCGTGCCCGGCTTATGGCACTTCATGGGGGTGATGCTCTCGGCTGCAGGGAGCCTGCAGTGGTACCGGGATGCGCTTGCGCCTGAGATGAGCTTCGACGATCTGTTAAAGGAGGCCGAGTCCGTCCCGGCCGGCAGTGAGGGCCTGCAGTTCCTTCCCTATCTGAGCGGGGAGCGCACGCCGCACCCGGACCCCCTAGCCCGCGGCGCGGTCATCGGCCTGACCCTGCGTCACGGCCGCGCCCACCTGACCCGTGCTGTGCTGGAGGGCGTATCGTTTGGGCTAAAGGACAGTTTCAGGCTGATCCAAAATGCGGGGCTGGGCGAAATCCGGCAGGTGCGCGCCTCGGGCGGAGGCATCCGCAGCTCGCTGTGGAGACAGATCCTTGCTTCGGTCTTGGAAGCGGAGCTGGTTACGGTCAACACAACTGAAGGCGCGGCTTACGGTGCAGCCCTGCTGGCGGGCGTGGGCGCCGGCGCGTGGCCGGATGTGGCCTCTGCCTGCGGGGCAAGTATCAAGATTACGGGGAGCACACAGCCCGACACTTCGCAGATGGAGGCGTATCGACAGGCATATGGGCTGTATCAGGAGCTGTACCCGGCGTTGAAGTCGAGTTTTGAAAAGATGTAGTCCGCATGCAGCGGTCCCAGCCTTAGGCGTCACCGGGACGTATGGTATAATCGCCAGAACGTTTTGGAATCCATGCTGTTGTAGGAATGGAAGCGAGAAAGTGGGTTCGATCTGGCAAGTCAGGGCCGAAGTGCATCTGGCAATCAGGAGAACTCAATGAGGCGGGTGATCTTGGTTCCTGGAGATCTACAGGGTTTAGGACCTTCGGCCAGGAAATTGTGAATCCGTACACTGCGTGAACATCGTCGAAAGCCCTCAGAAATCTCGGCCAGGGAAGATAAGTGCAAGATTAGACCGTCTCTTTCCGATCGCGGCAGCCAGTCACAAAGTAGTATACTGCAATGAAGAAAGGGTTCCAGTATCCTTGAATGGGGGTGGGCCGGTAGATTGTTTCCGGGCCCGCCTCGAGCTGAACCATTGAAAGGAGGTCGTCTGGTTGTATGGATACTATTTTGAATCATGTTCTTTTTATTCTGATCCTACGAAAGAGTATCACACGGGGGAGCAATGCATCGCTCGATATAGCTACCCCGGTAATTCATCGTTCTTAGGAACTTAAGATATGAGTGACGAAGTCGCCCTGCTTCGAGCTGCCAGGAAGCTCGACCCGGATGCGCTGGCTGCCATTTTTGATCTCTACGCGCCGGCGATTTATAAATATGGATTGCGCCTGTGTCACGACCCGGTCGATGCCGACAATCTCGTGGGCGATGTATTTGCACAACTGTTGGAAAAGCTGGCGGACGGGCAGGGACCGCTGGCGAACCTGCGTTCGTATCTCTACCAGACTGCCTATCATCTGATCGTAGACCGGGCGCGCCATAACCAGCGTTTCACACGGCTTGAGGTGATGATCAACACACCGGCCCACTTGTTTACCTCATCGACCCAGGCCAAGGTCGAAGAGCGCGTTCTGATGGATGGTCTCGTAGCTACCCTGAACAATGAGCTGACCGCAGACCAGCGGCATGTCATTATCCTGCGCTTTCTGGAGGATTTCAGCCTGGGGGAAACAGCAGCTATCATCGGGAAGAGCGTGAACAACGTTAAGGTGATCCAGAACCGCGCAATCGCAAAGCTGCGCAAGGCTCTCGGCCTCGAGCTCGAAAAAGCAGGCAAGAAATACCGCCCGGATCTGTGGTCTGGTCCTTACGCATAAATCCCCCGTCCCTTCAAGTTAATCTAAAAGACTACCCGCCCGGCGCACCGGCATCCGGTGCGGCCCCGACCGGAAATGCTGTCTCGAAGATGAGCACCCCCGCTCCGTCGTCATACGTGATCCGGAGCTGGTTTCCCTGCAGCTCATACGTGCCGGCGCTCTCCAGTGCCTGGAAGTACTGCTGTTCCTGCTCTGTCACTCCATCCTTCGTACAGGCTACCTTCGTGCTCGTGATCGATTCGAAGGAAATGTTCTGACCTTCTATTTGATACGCGACTCCATAGGTGTTACAACCCCCGAAGCCTCCCCCCTCGCCGCCTGCGAGGATCAAGCTGATCGTCGATCCCTCGATCAGGGGCGTTTCCGCGCCCGCAGGGCCGAAAGATACGAGGTTCCAGAGGGTACTCTCCAGGCCAGTCCCTGCACCGGGCGTTCCCAACGGGGGCGCCAAGCGAATAATGGAACCGGTCTGATCCGTGCGGACTTCATAGGTCTGCCCGTTGATCTCAAAGACTGCCTGCCAGCCCGGTGTGATAACCTGCAGGCAGCTCTCCTGCGGTCCTCCCAACCCCAGGCAGGAGTCTGTCCATTCGGTCTGTTCGGCCTCGACGAGCCGTACCTGTTCAATCGCTACATTCAACAGCGTAGCCAACCGCTGCTGCGCGGCCAGGACGGCCTCGGCGACGTCTCCGGGAGAGACCGGCGGGATGGCCGGGACGTCTGTTTCGCCCGTGACCGGCACCCCGGCTTCCTGCGGTGCACAGGCAGCCAGGAATAAGACTGCCAGGCTCACCCATAGGAAGATCGTTCGTATTCGGAAATTCATCTCAGGTTCCTTATCCGCACGGAGTCCGTGCCTGTATGCAGAGGATTAAGACTCGTATACCGGCAGGCGCTCGAGGGTTTGGGACGTCACGTTGAGATAGACCCTGTCTTCTTCGACGGTTTTCACCCAATGCGCCGGGACGATCCGCTTCTCCTTGAAGAACAAACCCTCCGAGAT
>DASTFG010000553.1:0-4581 GCA_035708785.1 Anaerolineales bacterium | reverse complement strand
CGCAGGATTATGCCGGGGCGAAGTGGGCGCTTGGCCAGCGGCTTCCCAACACAACAGATGCCGCGCTTGATCAGGCCTTCAACGCAGGCAGGCTCCTCCGCACGCATATCCTGCGTCCCACCTGGCATTTTGTCGCGCCTGCCGACCTCCGCTGGATGCTCGAGCTGACCGGGCCTCGCGTCCATGCCGCGAACGCGTCGATGTATCGCAAGCTCGGCTTAGATCAGGGCATCCTCAGGAAAAGCTACGGCGTTCTGGAGAAAGCATTGCGGGGTAACCAGTACTTGACGCGGGCGGAGCTTGCTTCCAGACTTGATCAAGCAGGCATCCCGGCGGATGGTTTACGACTCGGATACTTCATGATGTCTGCCGAACTGGATGGGGTCATTTGCAGCGGTCCGCGCAGGGGAAAGCAGTTCACATATGCATTGTTGGAGGAGCGCGCGTCCCTGGCCAGGCAGCTGACGCGTGAGGAAGCGCTGGCTGAACTCGTGAGGCCGTACTTTACAACCCGCGGACCTGCGACATTGCAGGATTTTACATGGTGGTCCGGGCTGACCATGGCAGATGCGAAGCAGGGTCTGGAGTTGGTCAAGCCGCAGTTTGTGCGTGAAGCGATCAACGGTCAGACCTATTGGTTCCCCCTGTCCGAGCCGGGTCCCAAGGTAGAACCCATGATCGCACACCTGCTTCCAAATTATGACGAATTCTTCATCGGTTTTAGGGACCGCAGCGCCATCGGAGAAGCGGCGAAACGAGCCGGGATCCGAGGAGATCATCCGGCCCTGATCGCAAACGTCATCCTGATCGACGGCCAGATCGTGGGCGGCTGGAAGCGGATCTTGAAAAGAAGCGCGGTGCTTATCGAATTGAACCCGATCATAGAGCTGACAGAAGCCGAATCCCAGGCTGTTGCGGATGCAGCCAACCGCTATGCCGGCTTTCTCGGTCTTTCGCCTCAGCTAAACTGGTAACAAGCGGCAAAACTCTGCGGGATGACTGTAAATATTCCGACGCAAAACATCAGATTTTTCTTTATAATAGGATGGTTCCGGCCCTCTAGCAATTCATGCGTAGAGGGAACGAAGCAGGAAGGAGAATGCCGTGCCTGCAAAAGTGGAAATCACAGGAGAGATTGCCCGCATCGTTCTATCGGGAGACTTCGACTTTTCAACCCAGGCGAACCTGGCGGAAGCCATCGACCAGGCTCTGAGTATCGACGGCGCAAAGGAGATCCAGGTGGATATGACCCAGGCGACCTTTATTGATTCGTCAGTCATCCGCGCTTTGTTGAAGCTTCGAGAAGGTGCCATCAGGCAGGATAAATCGCTAAGTATTTGGAACTGCAGCGACTATGTTCGGGAGATCTTTGTGATCGGGGGCTTCGATCAGTTGTTTGTCCTTCATTAAACACGCTACTCTCCAGAACGCGACAGACGAAAAGACAATACGTAGCACTGACCGCGAAATCGCCTGAGCATATCAGGGGATTTTGCTTTTTCGGGCTGTCTGACCCTGTATAATTCCTTTATGACGGCTCCTCAGCAAAGTGAAGCCGTGAAACTGGCGATTTCCAGAAGCACATTTCTACTTCTTCTGTTCATCGGATTCTCAACTCTCCTCCATTGGCTCATCCTCATCCTAGAAATCCCGATTTTACAGGCGCTGCCTTTCTGGTTCTTCCAGTTCGAAGAGATCCCTGTTCAAAGAGTATGGATCCTCTTCGGACTTGTTCTGCTGGCCGCGGCGATCTTTGTGAGATTCAGCGGCGCCAGGACCCCGGTCAAGCTGATCTTGCTGATACTGCTGGGTGCAAGCATACAGTTCAGCTTTGCCTTCTCTAAAGGACTGGGGCTGGATGCGCTTCGTCTGAGAATGGTTCACCAGGGTCATGCCCAGTTCGCGACCATTGCGGTCGAGCAGCCCGGAATCCTGTATGTCGCGCGCAACTATGACGATCTGATCCAGCAAAGGCTGGTGCCCGGTGCCTACACCCGCAGCAAGCCGCCGGGCACGGTCCTCTTCTATATGTTCATGGAAAGGCTCGCCAACCTCACATCGCCAGACGCCTCGGCGGAGGAGCGTCTGGAAAACCTGCGAACGTTTTCCAGTATCACCTGGCCGGTCATTACATACATTGTTTTCATCCCTTTATTCTTGCTTGGACGGCAATGGTTCGATGCAGACACCGCGCTGACAGCCTGCCTGCTTTACCTCTCCGTTCCCTCCGTTAATCTTGTGACTCTGCATACCGATCAAACCATCTATCCTTTTCTGGTTGTCCTGCCTGTCTGGCTGGCGAACATCGCTGCTCGTAAAAACAGTTATTTACATGCTTTTTTCACTGGCGTTACTTTTTATCTGGCGGGCTATTTTTCGTTTTCCCTGGCGACGATCATGCTGTTTATTGCCTTACCTTTTGTGTTCGAAATACTCAAAGGCATAAGAAACTGGAAGCCTGTCCTGGCGCTCATCGGGACGCTCATGCTCGGCACAATTGTCTCTGACATTTTGGCGAGGCTCCTCCTCGACTACGATATCTACATCCGCTACACGGACGCCATCAGACATCACGCGATATGGCAGGACTGGCAGGGCGGACCGGGGAACTACCTGCGTGCAAGTATCACTGCCACAACGGAGTTCTTCGTCTATCTGGGAATTCCCCTCGCCATTCTTTTATGCACAGCGATCGGGCTTGCCATCTATCAGGTTTTGATCCGCCGCAGGGTGGACATGACCTCCCTGCTCAGCTTCACTTTTGCCGGGACCCTGGGAGGACTATTGCTGTTTGGCAAGACCGATTCCGAGACCGCCCGGCTGTGGATGTTCCTCATCCCGTTTATCTGCCTGATTGCGGCGGCCTTTGTCCATGAGCGGGCCTGGACGGCAAGAAGCAGAATCGTGTTTGTTCTCTACATCCTTCTGCTACAATTCGGCACAGTTTACTTCACACTCCGCCACCAGGACTTTGGATGACCAAAATAATCCCTGACCTGTTACTTTCCGAACAGGAGCTCCGCCGCAATACGGGCGAGCGCGGCACAAGAAAATTCATCGCCTGTAACGGCATCGTCTATGACGTGACCGATTGTCCCAAGTGGCGGACTGACCTGCACGAGCAGCTTCATTTCGCCGGGCAGGATCTAACGAGCGAGCTCCCGGATGCGCCTCATAAAGAAGATGTTTTCACAAGACCCTGTGTCAAGGTAATTGGAAGACTACAAACCACATAATGAAGAGGAAAACGATGACCGATCTAAAATGGTGGCAGACCGCAGTGTTTTATCAGATCTACCCGCGTTCGTTCGCCGATGGCAACGGTGATGGGATTGGGGATTTCAAAGGGATCACCGAGAAACTGGATTATCTATCCGACCTCGGTGTAGATGCCATCTGGCTCTCGCCACACTTCCCCTCCCCGAACTGGGACTGCGGCTACGATGTGTCGGACTACACGGATGTGGCCCCGGAATATGGAACGCTCGAGGATTTCAAACTGTTCCTGCGGGAAGCGCACGCACGGGGCATGCGGGTCATCCTGGACCTCGTGCTGAATCACAGCTCCGACGAGCATCCGTGGTTCCTCGAGTCAAAGTCCAGCCGCGACAACCCCAAAGCGGATTGGTACGTTTGGGCAGATACGCCGCCGAATAACTGGCAATCCTGCTTCGACGGCGAGGCCTGGACGTATGTTCCCGAGCGTAATCAATATTATTATCACTATTTCATGAAGCAGCAGCCCGACCTCAACTGGCACAACCCCGAGGTCAAAGAAGCCATGTGGGACGCGGTCCGCTTCTGGCTAGACCTGGGCGTGGACGGCTACCGCCTGGACGCGATCGGGACGATCTACGAGGATCCGGACCTTACGCCCCATGAGGTTGATCTTGACCTGGCAGGCTTGCGCCACGCTATGGACCTGGCCAAGACTCCTGCGCAGAGAAGGCAGGTCTTTCAATACTGGCATGAGATGTTCAAGTATCAATGGGCACAACCCGGCTTACATGATCTTATGAAAGAACTGCGTACTGTCATCGATGAATATGAGGATCGCATGCTGGTCGGCGAGGATGATGATATTGCCTACATGGGGAACGGCGAGGACGAGCTGCATATGGTTTTCAACTTCCCGCTCATGCGCGTGGGACGCCTCACCCCGAACAAGATCCGGCGCAACCAGAAGGAGCGCTTGTCCCAGTTGGATGCGCTCCGAATAAAAGGCTGGCCCTGCAACACGCTCGGCAACCACGACACCTCGCGCATCCATACCTTTTTCGGCGATCGGCAGCATGATGCAGAGCTGGCGCGCCTGCATGCCGCGCTGATGCTGACGCTCAGGGGCACGCCCTTCCTGTATAACGGTGAAGAGATCGGCATGACCGACCTGATCATCACCGACCCCGCCAGGCTGCGCGACACCATGGCAACCTGGTATTACGACCGGCTGGTCAACGAGCTGAAGGTCGACCCGGAGGAAGCCGCGTACCGCGCCGGCACCATGAGCCGCGATAAGAACCGCACACCGATGCAGTGGTCCGACAGCCCTAACGGTGGATTCTCCCCTGCTGGCGTGGAGAC
>DASTFG010000552.1:0-3453 GCA_035708785.1 Anaerolineales bacterium | reverse complement strand
CAGTTTCATCGCAGCCGCGGATGGCTTTTTCGCCTTTGCCAGTAGTTCTTCCACGTTCATAGCAGGTCCTTCCTTCTCATCGAGAGAGAATACACTCATGTCACGGACGAATTCTGTTGATGGGTTTCTTTCTCACCACTCCTACGGACGGATTCCGCACGCAGAGCCAGCATTACAGCATATAAATCAAGTCCGCGCTTACAGACGCCGTGGGCTGCGTCCAAAACGGCCTCAGACCATAAGGTCTGGGAATCCAGCACTTCATCGTCATTGAGTAAAGCCAACTGGATGAGACTTCCCAGCGGGATATCGAGATCGTCAGAGAAATGCAGGTCACAGTCAAAGCATGCGTGGCAGATGCTGATATCCTGCCCCGTCGCTTCTTTAATGACTTGCCGGAGCGACATCCTAGAACTCATCCGTCTTGGAACGCAAATTCAAAGTCATTAGTACCACGTCACGCGTTTCACCATCAGGGAACAGGAAGTAGTCATCGAGTGTCGCCTGCGATTTGAACCCGAGCGATTCGAATGCCCTGACAACTTTTGTCTGGTCGGCGATGACTTCGGCCAGGAGGATGCTCAGCCCGTGTTTGCGAGCCAGGTCGATCAGAGCACGGATCATCTTCATGCCAAGGCCGCGCCTGCGATAATCTTTTGCAAGGAACAGGCGCACCTCCCCGATGTGACGTTTCGGTCCCTCGCCGAAATGCAGGGAGGCGCTGCCGACGACGCGATCCTTGACCAGGGCAAGCACGGGCAGAACCCTGCTGTAATCCAAGTGCTCGCACCACTCCTGGATGACGGTCAGATCCTTGACGCAATGGCGGAAGTAACGGAGATCCTCATCGTTGACCGATGAATAAAACTCCACCAGCCGTGGTTCATCTTCCGAGATCAACGGGCGCAAGAGCACATAGGCGCCATCTTTCAATGTCGCCATTTCGCGGAAATTTTTGGTTTGTTCAGGAAGCATCTTCCCTCCCGGGGTGTGTCTGGTGTGGCTTCCTTTGGCGAAGGTCTTAGCCGCAGAGCCTTGGGGGCCTTGTTCCTTATATTGGTTCCCGTTTCTCTGTGGCAGGTTATGCCGGCATTTTCTCGGCCTGGCGTGGCTCAGACTTGTTGAATCCTTTTGGCAGGACACCTCCTTCCGTGATGATGCGCGGCACGATCTCCTCCCAGCCGACGGCCATGATATGCAATCCATGGACTCCCTGGCCCTCGAACTCCTTGATCTTCTCGATCAGTTCGAGCGCGATCTGGACGCCTTCTTCCTGCGCCTTGCCTGCTCGATCGGCAGCCTGCATCCGTTTCATCAACGGCTCGGGGATGAAAACACCCGGAATCTCATCGTTCATGTACTTCGCCATCTTGAGAGTCTTGAGCGGTGTGATGCCGATCAGGATGTAAACCTTATCGAGGATATCCCGCCTGGCAAGCTCGTTCAGCCAGATCTCCATATGCCCGATATCGAAAACCAGGTTTGTCTGGAAGAACTGTGCGCCCGCATTGACTTTCTTATGCTCGCGCAGTGCCTGGAACTTTGGTTCAGAGGCAAAGGGGGAAGCCGCCGCGCCGAGGAAGTATTGCGGCGGCGTCTTGATCTCGCGTCCGTCCATGTATCTGCCCTCGTCCCGCATCCTGCGCAGGATCCAGAGCATCTGGATCGAATCGATGTCGATCACATCCATGCGGCCGCGCGGGGCAGGCGCCATCTTCATCGAGTCGCCGGATAAACACAGGATATTGCGAATCCCCAGCGCGCTGGCGCCCATCACCTCCGACTGCAGACCGACGCGTGTCCGGTCACGCGCTGCGATTTGCAGGACAGGCTCCGCGCCTTTTTCTAGCGCCATCTTAGAACAGGCCAGGGAGGACATGCGCGGCGTTGCAGAGGGGTTGTCTGTGAAGTTAATCGCGGCAACATAAGGCCTGACCAGCTCGATATTCTCGAACAGCTTGTCGGTTTTGATCGTCATCGGCGGCGCGACCTCAGCGGTCACGACGAATTCGCCTGCTCTGAGCCTGCGCTCGAGATCCGAGAGGGGCTCCGTATATTGAGGCGCGTGATAGCGTGCATCGCCCTGCCACCACCCGGGCTGGCGGACCGGCCGGAAGATGGAGTCCCAGGTATGGGCCCGTACCGCGGCGTCTTTACGGGTCAGTCCGTTGAGGACGTTGCCCACGCCCAATTTCTTCACCTGCGCGCTGACATCGCCCCAGGTCTCTGTGCCGACTTTGTCCCAGTCAAGTGGAGGCAGCACTTCGAGGAGCATTTCCTCGCGGCCCATCCTGAAGGCCCGGTCATAGATCTTGTACCACATACAGGGACGAGTCTTGTCCACGTAACAGTGCTCGGAAGTTGAGCCGCCGCACGGCCCGTTCCGTGCGCCCTTGGGGCACTCCATTGGGCAGATGAAGGCGGTCTCCTGCAGCATGCAGTTGCCGCACATGCGACACCCAAACAACGGGCCCTTGACCGCTTTCTCAAGCGCAGCCAGCGCCCGACGGTTGAAGGGCTCACGTTTGAAGGGCAGATAAGGTGGCTGCCAGCGGCGGCCAGGGGTAAATCCGGGCATCGTGTGCTCCTTTCTTTCGCGCCGAGCGGAGGTCCAGGACGCAGAGCGTCGAGGTCTGAAGTCGAAGCGCGGGTCGCTTGAAAACTCGGTTTTCCGTGATGCGTACCCTTCGACGACGTACCGCTTTGGCGCCACTCCGCTCAGGGCGGAATCAATTCATCAAATACGAATCCGCGTAGATCACCTTGTTTAGCAGGATCTGGGTTGTCTTCCAGATGGCGGCCTGTTCGGGGTCGGACAGATCGAAGTCCTGCATCTGCGGTTCTTCGCCGACGCACGTGCGCTCTGCAATCTTATTGTAGACAGCCGCGAGCGGATTACTTGTGTCTTTTGTCTCTATCCAGCGGATGACATCATTCTGCTTTTGGTCGAGCGGGTTGGCGATCATCATCTGCAAGCCGACTCCCATGAGCATCGCGAGATAGACACGGTTGATCAACGGGCGGTTCTCGTTCGGGACGGCGTTCGAAACATTACTCAGTCCCACCGAAATACCGGGCGCAGGATCCCAGGCGTACTGCAGGGTCCGCACCGCTTCGATCAAATGCGGGCAATACTGCTGGCACCCGGAAACAGTGAGAACCAGCGGGTCGATGATGAGATTCTCCATCGGGAAATCGATCTCCAGCATGCGCGGGATCAGTGTCTCGACCGCGATATTGACGCGTGCATCCGCTTCAACGGGAATCCCCTCCGTCCTCATAGTCAGAGCGATGACTTTCGCGTTGTACCTCTTCGCTAGAAGCGGCACTTTCTCCAACCGTTCAGCCTCTGCCGATGTCGAATTCAAGATTGGCTGGGCCTTCTTGATGGTTTTAAGGGCGGCCTCCATGCCGTCCACGTTGGTGGTATCGATCGAAAGCGGGACGTCCACT
>DASTFG010000551.1:0-4367 GCA_035708785.1 Anaerolineales bacterium | reverse complement strand
TACAAATGGCCAGCTCGTGAATGAATCCTATCGCTTTACTGGCAAGCACATCAGCGAATACGACCGTACGAAAGCCGCGGCACATCACATCGCCGAGCGTTTTATCGCGGAGGGACTACCGCTTATTATCGTCATGCCGGGCATCATCTATGGCCCGGGTGATACGTCGACCTTGCGGGACAATCTGATCGACTTCCTCAAGGGCCGGCTTCCCATGGTTCCCACTCAAACTGCCTACTGCTTTGCCCATGTAGATGACATTGCACACGGTCATTGGTTGGCGATGCAAAAAGGAATGCCCGGTGAAACTTATATCATCGCCGGTGAACGATCCACGGTTGTGGATCTCTTCCGGCTCGCCAGTCAGTTGACGGGCAAACGTATGCCGCTGCTAGTGCCGCATCAAATCCTCAAGGCAGCCTCTCTTCTTGTTAGGCCCTTTGATGCACTTCTCCCCGAGACCTACACCTCTGAAGGGTTACGGGTGGTGGCCGGGGTCACGTATCTCGGCGATAACAGCAAGGCCAGGCGCTTCCTCGGTTACAATCCGCGGCCCCTGAGGGAGGGGCTGGAATCCACGCTCAGGCACGAGATGTCTCTGCTGGGGATGTAGCCTCCTCAGATTGACTGACACGGGGCAAGGGACCGGAGGGCAGTTCACAACCAGAATGTAATGATTGTCACATTGACTTTTCGGGGCGATGAGCATAGAATTCATTCATCTGATTAATCATACCTATGATCATCCGAGAACGAATTTCCCCTGGTATTTCGGAGTTTCTCCGCTATCTTGCCGGTCATGAAGAGGCCGACAACAAACTCCCTTCCCTGCACGATCTCAGCCGTGAGCTGGGCGTGAGCGTTGCTTCACTCCGGGAACAGCTGGAGGTGGCGCGGGCGCTTGGTTTGGTGGAAGTGAGGCCGAGGCTGGGGACGCGGCGCCGGACCTATTCCTTCACACCTGCGGTGCGCCAGAGTCTGCGTTATGCCCTCGCGCTCAACGATGAGCATTTCCGAAAGTACGCGGAACTGCGCAATCATGTCGAGTCCGCCTTCTGGCACGAAGCTGTGGTGAAACTAACGGATGAAGATAAGGAAGAGCTCCGCGCCATCGTGACCCGCGCCTGGGATAAGCTGCGACGCCCGCAGATCCAGGTCCCCCATGAGGAGCATCGTAATTTGCACCTGCTGGTCTACAGCCGTCTCGAGAACCCATTTGTTACCGGTATCCTCGAGGCCTACTGGGATGCCTACGAGGCTGTCGGTCTGAATGTGTTCACCGGAGGCTATGAGTATTTACAGGAAGTCTGGCAGTATCACGAAGAAATGGTCGAAGGGATTTGCACCGGGAATTATGAGGCCGGGTATCAGGCGCTGGTCAAGCATACCGACCTGCTGTATCACCGACCGTAAAAACCCGTCATGTGATCACTGCACAGTGACGGACAAGTGTTAGGAGTGTCATGAACAGAGTAATCAATGATTTTTCGATCATCGTTGGCACCAAGAACGGCTCAGGCAGTTCGACCGCCAACACCACCATCCTGCGAGCCATCTTCAAGATGGGCATCCCCGTCTCGGGGAAGAATCTCTTCCCGTCGAACATCCAGGGCTTGCCGACCTGGTACACGATCCGTGCCAGCAAGGATGGTTTCACCGCCCGGCGCGAAGTGCAAGAAATTGTGATCGCCATGAACCCGGAGTCTTTCGCGCGGGACCTGGCCTCTGTCGCGCCGGGCGGGGCCTTCTTCTACGCCGACGATATCAAGCAGCCCATCACACGTGCAGACATCGCGGTCTATCCCATGCCTATCAAGCAGATTGTGCGCGACGACAAGAGTATTCCGAATGACTTCCGCGAGCTCGTGGGTAACATGGTCTATGTCGGGGTGCTGGCGCACATGATCGGCATCGACCTGGAGAAGATCCATGCCGCGCTGAGCTTTCATTTCAAAAGCAAACAGAAGCCGATCGATATGAATTTCAACACGGTCAAGGCTGGCGCAGAGTGGGCGCAGGAAAATCTTGAAAAGAAGGACCCCTTCTACCTCGAGCCCATGGACAAGACGGACGGCCTGATCATGGCGGATGGCAACACGGCGGCGGCGATCGGCTCGATCTTTGGCGGGGTCCAGTTTGCCGCCTGGTATCCGATCACACCGGCCTCTTCTCTGGCTGAGGCCCTGAACGATTATTTCCCTATCCTTCGAAAACGGGACGACGGCAAGCACACCTATGCAGTCCTGCAGGCAGAAGATGAGCTGGCCGCGCTCGGGATGGCGATCGGCGCAGGCTGGAGCGGGCTGCGCGCCATGACCTCGACCTCCGGCCCCGGTTTGAGCCTGATGACCGAGTTTGCGGGTCTCGCTTATTATGCGGAGGTACCCGTTGTCATCTGGGATGTGCAGCGCATTGGTCCGAGCACAGGTCTGCCAACACGCACCTCTCAGGCCGACCTGACCTTCGTCAACTTTATGGGCCATGGCGACACCCAATCGATCATTCTTTTGCCCGGTGATGTGGCCGAGTGCTTTGAGTTTGGCTGGCGGGCGTTCGATATCGCCGAGCAACTGCAGACTCCGGTATTCGTCCTGAGCGACCTGGACATCGGAATGAACCAGTGGATGAGCAAACCGTTCGAATACCCGGCCATGCCTATGGATCGGGGCAAGGTGCTCTGGGAAAAAGATCTGGAAGAGCTGAAGGGCAACTGGGGGCGATATCTCGACAAGGACGATGACGGCATTCCGTATCGTACCGTCCCCGGCAACCAGCATCCCACCAGCGCCTACTTCACCCGCGGAACCGGCCACGATGAGCAGGCACGCTACACCGAAGAAGCGCCGGTCTTCCAGAGAAACATGGAGCGCTTGAAGAAGAAATACGAGACCGCCCGCAAGCATGTGCCCGCTCCTGTGCTGCATGAGCGTGAAGGCGCAACCGTCGGCATCATCGGCTTTGGTTCGACCGAGGCGGCCATCCTCGAAGCCGGGCACCAGCTTGAGATGGAGCATGATATCAAGGCGAGTTTCATGCGCCTCCGTGCGCTGCCCTTCACACAGGAAATCAGCGATTTCGTAGCCAAATATGATCAAATCTTTGTCGTGGAGATGAACCGCGACGGCCAGATGAACCAGCTGCTGACGATCGAATATCCGCAAAGCGCCGTGAAATTCAGATCCGTGGCGTACGGCGATGGCATGCCTGCTTCCGCCCGCTGGGTGCGCGAAGGGATTCTGGCAAGGTATACACCGAGTGCAAAGCTTAACGGTGGAAGCAAGAAGTAACTGTGCGAAAGGAGTAAATCATCATGACTCAACCACTGCCCATGGCCGGCACACCCGCGAACGCGAATGTGAATCTTGTCGGACTTGTGAAAGGTGATTACCGGGGGAACCCGAGCACTCTCTGCCAGGGCTGCGGGCATAATTCGATCTCCAACCAGATCATCAGCGCGATGTATGAGATGAGCGTCCTGCCCGAGAGGGTCATCAAGTTCAGCGGCATCGGCTGTTCCAGCAAAAGCCCCACCTACTTCATGAACCGTTCGTTCGGCTTCAACAGCCTGCATGGACGCATGCCGTCCATCGCGACCGGGGCCCTGTTTGGGGATCACACATTGAAGGGCCTTGGCGTCTCGGGCGATGGCGACACCGCCAGTATCGGTATGGGCCAGTTCAAGCATATCGTCCGGCGCAATGTGAACATGGTCTATATCGTCGAGAACAACGGCGTATACGGTCTCACGAAAGGCCAGTTCTCTGCAACCGCCGAGAAAGGGCTCTCGCTCAAGAAGCAGGGCGCCAACCAGTATATGCCAGTCGATATCTGTATGGAGGCACTTGCATCCAGCGCGACCTTTGTGGCGCGTTCCTTTGCGGGCAATCCCAAGCAGGTCAAGGAACTGCTCAAAGCTGCCATGGCCCATCACGGCATCGCGGTGCTGGATATCATCAGCCCCTGTGTAACATTCAACAATGAGAGCAATGCCTATCACTCGTACGCCTGGGGCAAGGATCACGAAGAGCCGCTGCACGATATTACATATATCGCGCCGCGCAATGAGATCATCCTTGAAGAGGAGATGAAGGAAGGCGAGATCCGTGAGGTCAGCATGCACGATGGGTCGATCGTGGTTTTGAAGAATTTGGAAAAAGACTACAACCCCACCGACCGCTTTCAGGCAATGAATGTGCTGGCAGAGGCGCATCAAAATAACTGGCTGGCGACCGGGCTGATCTATGTGGAGACCGAAAAGCCCACGCTCACCGAAATCTACAACCTGGTGGATACACCTCTCAACCGGCTCGGAG
Organism: Anaerolineales bacterium; assembly: GCA_035708785.1. Classification (GTDB taxonomy): domain Bacteria; phylum Chloroflexota; class Anaerolineae; order Anaerolineales; family Villigracilaceae; genus Defluviilinea. Next base: position 54 of record DASTFG010000551.1, on the reverse strand, counting down.
AGGCGGACCTGCGGCCTGGGCCCGAGATGATCGCCAAGATCAACGCGATGATGT
>DASTFG010000550.1:0-5835 GCA_035708785.1 Anaerolineales bacterium | reverse complement strand
GGGAGCCTCTACAAGGTGCTGGACTACAGCCACAATAAGACCGGCCGCGGCAATGCCAACATCCGCATCAAAGCCCGTAATCTGCAGACCGGTGCGAACATCGAGCGGACCTTTAATTCAGGCCAGTCCGTCCAGGATATCCGCCTGGATTTCCACAATGTTGCCTATCTCTATACGGATGGAGACTTCTATCATTTCATGGATAATGAGACGTTCGAACAACCCGCCATCCGGGCCGAGATGCTTGGGGATGATGCCCTCTATCTCAAGGAGGGGATGGAAGTGAAGCTGACCTTCTACAAAGGCGAGCCCCTGGACGTGGAGATCCCGTCGTCCGTCGATCTGAAGGTCGTTGAGGCGGAGACGGCTATCCGCGGAGATACGGCCACCGGCGTCACCAAGAGAGTCAGGACCGAGACCGGTCTCGAAGTGCTTTGCCCGCAATTCGTCAAGGTCGGCGATGTCATCCGTGTCAATACGGAGACCGGCGAATACGTCACCCGTGTGTAAGGGAGTTCGATCAGAACCTCAAATCGCATTCCCAAAAATCCGAGCGAGTGGCTTCGTGTTAACGGCTGCTCGCTTATTGTTTATTTATCTTCGAGGTCTATAATCAGACATTGCAATGAGAACACCTGCCGGGACGGAATGTCCTTACTTCTATGGAAACTACTTTCGTGGACGTAATATCGAGGAATGCCGACTGCTCAAAGCGGCGGGGGAGCGCTGGACGCGCGATCTGTGCAGCACCTGCCCGGTGCCCGGGATTGCGCGCGCCAATGCCTGTGAATTTCTCAAGCTGAAGCCCTCGGTGCGCAGGCCGCTGACCGCCGCGTTCCAGCGCCGCGTGCAGATCGAGGCGTATTGTGAAAAGACCCAGCGTGGCGTCCCGGAACCGCACATTGGCTGTGGCGAATGCCATGCGCTGCCGTTCAGGCTGGACATCAAATCCTGATGTATATTTCCGGGGATTCAAGCTAGATTGAGAAGCCTAAATGTCTTTGACCCTGTTGCTCGACCTCGATGACACCCTGATCGATACCAACCTTGAAGCCTTTGTGCCCGCATACTTCCAGGCGCTCTCACAACACATGGAGAGGCACGTCGCGCCCAATGCCATGCTGCGTGCGCTGGTCGGTGGGATGCACTTGATGAATGAAAACGAGGATCCAACGCGCACTTTGCAGGAGGTGTTTGAGACGTACTTCTATCCCAATCTGGGAATCCCCAAGGAATCGGTGGTGGATGTCCTCGAGCAATTCTATGACAATGTCTTCCCCGCCCTGAGCCGCCACACGCGGGTCAGGCCGGAGGCCAGGGGATTGATCGAATGGGCGCTCGAGCGCGACTACCGGGTTGCCATTGCTACTGACCCGTTTTTCCCCCCCAAGGCAACGCACCACCGGATTCGCTGGGCCGGGCTCGACCCCGATGGGCTCGAGCTGATCTCGACCTTCGACCATTTCCATTTCAGCAAGAACCATCCTGCCTATTACGCGGAGGTGCTTGGCCGCCTGGGCTGGCCGGATGGACCCGTGCTCATGGCCGGGAACGATATCACCCGCGACCTGGCGCCCGCGCACAGGCTGGGGCTGTCAACCTATCTCGTCGAGAGCGATTCTGTCCCCGCTGCTGCCCGGGACGGATTTGTGACCGGGCGCGGCAGTCTGGCAGACCTGCGCAAGTGGCTCGAATCGGTCGACCTTTCAGCGCTCGAGCCGTCCTTCCATTCGCGGGAGGCAGTTCTGGCGATCATGGCTTCTACGCCTGCGGTGCTGCGCAGTCTTTCGGCCTCCCTGACGGAGGCACAGTGGCGGCACGAGCCGGACCGCGACGACTGGGCGATGATCGAGATCGTCTGTCATTTGCGGGATACCGAGCGCGAGGTGCACCGGATGCAGCTCGATCTGCTGCTCGAGCGGCCCGAGGCTTTCATCCCCCGGCCGGATACCGGCGTGTGGGCCAGTGAAAGGGATTATCTACATGATGACGGCCCCGCGGCCCTGGCAGAGTTCAACGCGGCGCGGCTTGAGAACCTAAGTAAACTTAAAAATCTGGAGGAGGAAGTCTGGTCGCGCCGGGCGCGCCATGCCATCTTCGGCCCCACCGACTTCACCGAGATCATCCGCTTCGCCGCAGACCACGACCGGCTGCACATCCAGCAGGCCTGGAAGACCCTGGATAAGGTATAAAGTGTCATTCTGACCGAGTGGCTCCGAGGCGCCACAACCGAAGAACCCCACGAGATTTGAGTCAAAGGGTCAAATCTCGTGGAGAACCTTCGCGGAGCTTATCCTGAGCGGAGCCGAAAGGCTCAGAAAATGAGTACAGCCCATATGGGGCTGCGCGTCGAATATTATAGGCTCGTGTTATAACTTCCAGAACCTGCGGGGCAGGGTAGCACCTGCCCTTATCATTTGTTAGGAGTTTTGCATGAGAAAACGAGTTGTGATCACAGGGCTGGGGTGTATCTGCCCTGTGGGAAATACGGTGAACGAGGCCTGGCGGGCCCTACTGGCCGGCAGGTCAGGCGCGGGGATGATTACCCTCTTCGATGCCAGCAAACATAAGACACGCTTCGCCGCCGAGGTCAAGGGTTTCGATGGGGCCTCGATCTTCGGTCCGCGGGACGCGCGCAAGATGGATCGTTTCACCCAGTTTGCCGTGACCGCCACCTCGGAAGCGCTCGCCCAGTCCGGACTGAAGATCGACGAGGCGAACCGCGACCGGGTGGGAGTCGTTCTCGGGACAGGGATCGGCGGGATCGGCACACTGCTCGATCAGAATGCGGTCATGCTCGAGCGCGGCGCGGACCGGGTCAGTCCCTTCCTCATCCCGATGATGATCTCGGACAGCGCGCCGGGGATGCTGGCGATCCGCCTCGGCGTGCGCGGCCCGAACATGTCCCTGGCAACGGCCTGTGCCTCCGGCAACAATGCAATCGGTGAAGCCGGGGAGATGATCCGGCGCGGCGCGGCGGATGTCATGATCGCGGGTGGCTCCGAAGCCGCCCTTGTCCCGCTTGCCATGGCGGGGATGAATGTGATGACCGCCCTCTCGACGCGCAACGAGGATCCGCAAGGGGCCTCCCGACCGTTCGACAAGGATCGCGACGGCTTCCTGATGGGCGAGGGCGCCGGCATCCTGATCATGGAATCGCTCGAACATGCGCAGGCGCGCGGGACGCAGATCCTGGCCGAATTGAGCGGCTATGGCACGACCGATGACGCCCACCACATCTCCGCGCCCGCCGAGAATGGGGCAGGAGCAGCCATGTCTATGAAACTGGCCCTGGAAGATGCGAGCCTGGGCCTGGATGAGATCGACTATATCAACGCGCACGGCACGTCCACACCTCTGAACGACAAGAGCGAGACCGCCGCGATCAAGACGGTCTTTGGCGAGCAGGCCTATCAAATCCCTGTATCGTCCACAAAGTCGATGACCGGCCACCTGCTGGGGGCCTCCGGCGCGGTGGAAGCTGCCTTTGTGGTCATGGCGATCCGGGAGGGCATCCTGCCTCCGACGATCAACTATCGCACGCCGGACCCGGAGTGTGACCTGGACTACGTACCGAACGAGCCGCGCAAGGTTTCCGCCAGGAATGTCATGTCTAATTCCTTTGGCTTTGGCGGCCACAATGCAACGCTGGTCTTCAGCCGCTTCGAAGCATGACGATCTCACAGGGGGCATCTGATCGATCGAGCGGCTGACAAATTTGAGGAGCTGTTATGCCATACGCACATATTACTGGCTGGGGCATGTCCGTACCTGATCCGGTCCTGACCAATGACGATCTCTCCAAGATGGTGGACACAAACGACACCTGGATCCGCGAGCGCACGGGCATCCGCGAGCGCCGCATTGCTCGTGACAATGAGTTCCCCTCCACACTCGGGGTGCAGGCCTCGATGAAGGCCCTCAAGGTGGCAAACCTCCGACCGACCGACCTGGACCTGATCATCTGCACCTCCTCTTCCCCCGAGTATATCTTTCCTGCTACCGCGTGCCTGATCCAGGACCAGCTCGGCGCGACCAAGGCGGGCGCCTTCGATTTGCTAGCCGCATGCACCGGTTTTATTTTTGCGATGAACATGGCCGCTCAGGCCATCCGCAGCGGCTCTATTAAGAATGCTCTTGTCGTTGGTTCCGAAACGCTCTCCCGGTTCATCGATTGGAAGGATCGCAATACTTGCATCCTGTTCGGGGATGGGGCAGGGGCCTTCGTCCTGCAGGCCAGCGAGACGCCCGGCGGTGTCTTATCGGCCGTCATGCACTCGGACGGCTCGGGTAGCGATTCGCTCTCCCTGCCCGGCGGTGGGGCCCGCTTTCCTGCCACCGAGCAGACCGTCCATGACCGCAAGCATTACATCCAGATGGACGGCAAGGAGGTCTTCCGCTTTGCGACGCGGGTGATGGCCTCCGCCACACAGGAGGCCCTCGACGCGGCCGGGCTGCACGTAGACGAGATCCGCTGGATCATCCCACACCAGGCCAATATGCGCATCATCGAGGCGGCGGCCCGCGGCCTCAAGCTGCCGATGGACCGCTTCATCGTCAACCTCGAGCGCTACGGGAATACCTCCACCGCCTCCATCCCGATCGCGATGGTCGAAGCGATCGAGTGCGGTAAGATCAAGCCGGGGGAAAAGCTCGTGATGGTAGGCTTCGGCGCCGGCCTCACCTGGGGCGCCCTGGCCGCCGAATGGACCGGACCGATCCCGAGCAAGGGACAGGTCCGTCCGGAGCAGTACCGCCAGTTCGCCCGCCTGCGCTCGTTCGTCCGACGCTGGCTGCGCTTTATCGAGGGTCTGCTCTACCGCCGCGAGTTGTAGTCGCTACTGCCATGGATTGCCACACCTGCCCTGGGTGCAGGTGCCTGGGAATCCCAATTTGCTCCCTGCGCCATCCCTTTGACTGCGCTCAGGACAGGCCTGACGCAGGATGAAACCGATCACCGCCCCAGCACCCTTCGGGCATGCTTCGCTTGGGACGGCGATCGCTTCCTCAGGGTGACTAAATTGTGGTACGATGAGCATGAAATTCAATTAAGGAGTGTTTCATGCTTGGACTACCACGTGGCGCCGAACTGATCGTCATCCTCGTCATCGTCATGCTGCTGTTCGGCCCGGGGCGCATCGGAAAGATAGCTGCCGAGCTGGGCAAGGGCATCCGGTCCTTTCGGGAAGGTCTGGGCCAGGATAAGACCGATGAAGCCCAGCCGACAGATGCAGACGGCAACATCGAGCCGAAGTAGGCGGTTGTTGCAGGTCTCCTCCGGCCTCTTTCATTCGGCGCAGCATCCAGGCACCTCCTGTATACACGTACATGAGGTGCTTTTGTTCTCAATGCTGTGTAAGTCGGACACCTGCACCGGGCGTGATTTGCTCACCTGCACGTAGCGCTGCGCGGCTAAGTGCAGGCGCAAGTGTGGCAAATCATACGGTGTTGATATTCTGGCCTGCCCCGCGAATGTGGTACGATAAGTTATGAAACTCAGTCGATGACGAAATCATTGGGCTTCCTCCTACTTTCGTGAAGCACTGAAATTAAGTAAAGGAGTAACGTATGTTTGGATTACCCCATGGCGCTGAATGGATCATCATCCTGGTGATCGTCCTGCTGTTGTTCGGCCCGGGGCGCATCGGCAGGATCGCAGGCGAGCTTGGCAAAGGCATCCGGGCGTTCCGCGAAGGCGTCGGACAGGATAAGACCGAGGAAGACAAAGCCACCGATGCGGACGGCAATATCGAGCCAAAGTAAGCGATGATCCACAGGCTCGGCGACGGCCTCCGCGCAGCGTAGCGAAGGGGGCTGACTACTCCAAGTCAGTCA
>DASTFG010000549.1:0-15045 GCA_035708785.1 Anaerolineales bacterium | reverse complement strand
GGAGGCAAAACCTGCTCCCCCTGCACCGCTCCCTCCCAAGCGTGAACGTTTCTCGTTCTTGCGCCTGCTCGGCGCGAGCAGATTAAAGCTTCGTTACGAAGCAGGCAGTACGATCATCTATAGAAAACACTGGTTTGTCTTGCTCCAACAGGCCTGGATGCCGCTGCTGGCGATCATCGGAATCATCGTTATGTTCTTCTATCGTCAATACCAGCTTTGGTTGAGTCCCGCAGAAGCATTCATCTCGTTCCAAAATGGGGTTGCCGTCGATGCGTGGGCGCTGGCTTTGATCTTTTCTTTGTTCCCCGCGATCGGCTGGCTGATCTATGAGATCATGGACTGGAGCAATGACATTTATGAAGTGACCCCTGAGCAGATCATCGACCTTGATAAGAAGCCTTTCGGCACGCAGACTCGTAACGCCGCGCAGCTAGAGCACATTTTGGGGACTGAATACAGGCGGATCGGTATTTTGGGGGAAATCTTCAACTACGGAACTGTCTATATTACAGTGGGTGGTTCCCAGCTGGCCTTCGAGGATGTGATCGATCCTGCCAGCGTGCAATCAGATATCGACCGGCGCCGTGAGGCCCAAAGAGCGAGACAGGAGCAAGCGAAAGTCGCTGCAGAACGCGAGCGCATGGCCGAATGGCTCGCAACCTATCACAGGAACGCTGAAAATTTCAGAAGTGAGGAAGAAAAGAAAGACCAAAAATCAGGGTAAAATCGGGAACTCTCACTTTCATAAACAGGCATCTTGAGTAAAGCTCAGGGCCGGAAGACATCAAGAATAACCAAAGGTGAATCAAAAGAATGACGCTTCGGAAGATCGTAACGCTCCCCGAACCTGTGTTACGCCGCAAGGCTCATACGGTGACGAAATTCGATAAAAATCTCCAGACTCTGATAGACGATATGATCGAAACCATGCGCGAAGCGCCCGGGGTCGGCCTGGCTGCGCCGCAGGTCAACATCTCTGAACGCCTGATCGTCGTCGAATATGGTGAAGAGGAGGATGAAGAAGCGGGCCAGCCGGAAGTTCCCAAGAGACTATTCGTGATGATCAACCCGGAGATCGTGAAGACCTCTGCGGAGACATTGATGGGCGTAGAAGGCTGTCTTTCCATACCAAATCTGGTCGGGGAAGTGGAGCGCAACGCGGCGATACAGGTGAAGGGCTTGAACCGTCACGGCAAGCCGTTCAAGTTAAAGGCGGAAGGCTGGCTGGCGCGCATCTTCCAGCATGAGATCGACCATCTCAATGGCATCCTCTTTCCAGATCGCGCCACGCGCGTCTGGCAGCCGCAGCAGGACATCGAACCGGAACAAGAAGTTTGATGGCCTTTGATTTGCGACCTCTAACGCAAGATGACCTGCCTCGCTTGCGCCAGTTCTGGAAGGATAATTGGGGGGACGAGTTCGTAATCGCCCATGGGGTGATCTATCGTCCCGAGTCCCTGGATGGATTTGTCGCTTTCGATGGCGAGGAATGGGTTGGAGAGATCACGTACTGTTTTTCAGGAGATGACTGCGAAATCGTCTCTCTGGATAGCTTACGCGATGGGCAGGGTATCGGCACCCGGCTCATCGAGGGAGTCATCGAAGCCGCGCGCGCCAAAGGCTGCCGGCGTGTTTTCCTCATTACAACCAACGACAACCTGCATGCCCTAGGCTTCTATCAGAAACGTGGCTTCGAACTGGTTGCCGTCCATCGCGGCGCGGTGAACGAATCCAGAAAGCTCAAGCCGGGTATTCCCTGGATTGGAAATGATGGTATTCCATTGCGGGATGAAATAGAATTGGAGATGTCATTGCGAGGAGGGGCGTAGCCCGACGAAGCAATCCCCAGCCTGAAGGGGTTTTTTCCTCCAAAAGCGGGAGATTGCTTTGCTCCCTTTGCTTGAATTCGTAGGCCTCTCTGCAGCTTCAACCGGCGGTCGCTTGCAATGACATGTGCAGACCTATGTTCCTCAAACACCTCTCCCTGACCAATTTCCGCAGCTTTACCCGCCTGGATCTTGACTTCCCTCGGCGGGTCCTTGTGCTGGTAGGAGACAACGCTCAGGGCAAGACCACAATCCTCGAAGCCATTTATTTCCTTGCGGCGTTTACCTCCTTTCAAACGCATGTGGACCGCCAGATCGTGAATTTTTACGAGGCGAAAAAAGGGGAGCTGACTGTTACGCGCCTGGTTGCGGAGTACCAGCGTGCCAAAAGCAGGCACCGGCTCGAAGTCCGCCTCATTCTCGAGCCGGTGGGTGTGCTGAACGGCCAGCGACTCCGCAAGGAGATTTTGCTGGATGGCGTGAAGAAGCCTGTTGGTGAGGTGATCGGCCATTTCAACGCGGTGATCTTTGCTCCGCAAATGTCACAGATCGTGGAAGGCGCGCCCGACGACCGCCGCCGCTATCTTAATCTCGCGCTGGCGCAGTCTACGCCGGCGTACGCGCGGATCCTCAGTGAATATAACCAGGCACTCACACAACGCAACGCGTTGCTGCGGTCACTGGGGGAGCGCGGCGGGAATCCGGACCAGCTCGAGGTCTGGGATGACGCGCTGACCCGTCTCGGTGCGCAGATCATCCTGTGGCGCATCGAAGCCATTCAGCAGATTGAGCGGCTCGCGGCGCGCGTCCATTACGAACTGACTCATAGGACTGAGACCCTCCGCCTCTCGTACGAACCCGCCTTCGATCCCCTGCCAAAGCCGAACAGCCAGATGGGAATGAAGATGGATACGGTTGTGGACCGCTCGGGCTTGGATCTGGATGAAATCCAGGGTGGCTTTCGTGCCCGCCTGCACACGTTGCGCAGTGAAGAGATCGCGCGTGGTGTGACGACGATCGGTCCGCACCGTGACGAGCTGCGTTTCCTTGCCAACAATATCGACCTCGGCAATTATGGCTCCCGCGGACAGATCCGCACAACTCTCCTGGCACTGAAACTCGCCGAAGTAAGTTGGATGAAGGAGCGCACGGGCGAGTGGCCGGTGATCCTGCTCGACGAAGTGATGGCTGAACTGGATCTGCAGCGCCGCGCCGATCTATTGGAGTATGTAGGCGAGAGCGAGCAGGTATTGTTCACCACGACAGATCTTAATCTGTTTTCGCCCGATTTTGTGGAGAAGTCGGATGTGTGGCAGGTAGGGGGTGGAAGAGTAGAGAAGTGACCTTATCGGCTCCCTTTATTCAATCTGCTCTTGAACGACTTGATTCCCCGCATGTCGTCGGCATTGGCATCGTGGGCAGTTATGCGCGCGGGCAGGAAAGCAGATATAGCGATGTCGACTTCGATATTTTTGTCAGCCAACTGCCCAAGCATCCTTATGACCGTTACTCGTTGCGCTACTGGGATGGAAAGCTGATCAGCCTGAAATACACTTTGCTGGAGGAAGAACGCTCGGCATTGACTGATCCGCGCCGCGCCATCTGGGCCGTGCCAGGCCTGCGCGGCATGAAGATATTGCTTGACAAGGATGGCTCGATGTCCGCGCTGCAGCAGGCAGCTAAGGATTTCGATTGGTCCCCTCTGCAGCCTGCAGCAGATGATTTTGCCGCGGAAGAGGTCATGGGCTGCGCTGAGGAAGTGCATAAAATTTTGAGCGGGCTGGCCCGCGGACATGAATCCACGGTGCTGTACGCAACCTGGGGTCTGGTTAAGAATATGCTCGAAGCGGTGGCCGTGCAGCGGGGATTGATGATCATCAGTGAGAACCGCTATTTCGACCTGATCCAGGATTCGGTGGGGCGCGACTCGAAGTGGACGCGCGCCTTCCGCGTTGCCTGGGGACTTGAGGCGAGCGGCCAGTACCAGGCGCGCGGCGCGGCGGCATTGTCGTTATACCGGCTGACGGCGGAGATGTTCGCCGGGCTGATCCCCGAAAGGCATCGCGAGGTGGTAGAGAAGACGCTGCGTTTGATCCAGAAGGCTGGCTACGCGTGAACAGACTGGCGCAGCGCGCCCTGAAGATCCATGAACGGCTGCTGGCATTTTACGGCGAACCGGTCTGGCGCAATCCCTTGCCCGCGATCGACGAACTGGTCTCGACTATCCTTTCGCAGAACACCAACGACCTCAACCGTGACCGCGCCTTCGAGGCCCTGCGGGCAAGGTTCGGGACCTGGGAGGAAGTCCGCGATGCGCGTACCCAAGATGTGATCGAAGCGATCCGTCCGGCAGGGCTGGCAAATCAAAAGGGACCGCGCATCCAGCAGGTACTGCGCTCCATCACGGAAGAACGCGGCAGCCTGGATCTAGCTTTCCTTGCAGATTTATCTGTGGAAGAAGCGCGCGCCTGGCTGATGCGGTTCAACGGCGTCGGGCCGAAGACGGCTGCCATCGTCCTGTGCTTTTCACTGGGAAAGCCAGCCTTCCCGGTTGACACTCATATTTACCGCGTCACCGGCCGCATCGGACTCCGCCCGGAGCGGATGACCGTGGAGCAGGCGCACCCGCACTTTGAGAATCTCCTCCCCCCTGAGACATATTATGCTGCCCACCTGAACATCATTCGCCTGGGGCGCGAGATCTGCCAGGCGCGCCGGCCGCGCTGTGAAGTCTGCCCGATCGTGAAATTATGCGATTATGGAAAAAGGAAATTAGAGATTGGAGACCTCGGCTTGCCTTCCAGTATCTAGTCTCATTATCTGTTATCTCCCTCTCCTCTGATCTTCCCCCTCTCCAGCCGGTCATACAACTTGGCGATGTTTGCTTCGGCGATATCGTCCAGTGATAGATCCAATTCTGTCGCAATCTGCGCGAGATACCACAAGACATCACCCAGCTCGGCTTTGAGTGCCTGGCGTGTCTCCTCATTGATCTGGCCACCTTTATCGCGGAACACTTTCTTGATCTTGCCTGCGACTTCCCCGGCCTCATTCACCAATCCAAGTGTGGGATAAATAATCGTGTGCCCGATAGCGGGATAGCCTGCGGTCTTGCGGGATTTGGTTTGGTAATCGCTAAAGTTCATGATTGTTCTGGACACTCACACAAATACGGCTGTTGAAACTTTAAATCTCTCAGCCAGTGCACGAATTTGGCGTACATTCAACTCACGTTTACCGTTTAATATCTCTGAAACCACGCCTTGCGAGCCCACTTCTGGTAGCTCAGACTGAGCTAATCCATGTTCCTCCATTAGGAAGCGTAAAACATCTACACCTGTGCTTGCTGGGATAGGATAGTGTTCTTCCTCATAAACATGGATGAGTGTAGCAAGTGTGTCCAGCAGGCTGTAAAGAGGATGCTTTTCATTAGTACTGATTTCATCCAGTAATTCATTCAAGCGCTTCACAGCCGCGTTGTATTCACGTTCATTCCGAATGATGAGCAGAGGAGCAATATTCGTCCAGTGAGTTTGAATCTTGTCATTTACAAGTGTCATTTCTTCCAATCTCCTCGGTCATATTCTGTGTGCGTCAGAACATACCGAATATAAACCTTACTGCGATTGAAGTGGATTGATGTTATTAAGCGATATTTGTTTCCAGCAATATTGAAAATAAACAAGTCGTCTACTCTATCTACTGACGGAAAAACTGCACGCAGTTCAGCGAAGCTATGAAAATCGGTTTTATCCACAACTTTGAACCAGCGCGCCAAGGGTATTTCGCTGTCTGGATGTTTTTCCCAGAACTGGATCAATGCTTTGCGGGAGATAATATGCACAAGGTTATTCTATCTCAATTTGAGATATCAAGCAAGCTCTCTGTCGTGTTTTATAAAATCACAGAATATTCCAGTCTTGTGGGATCTGAAAAGCCCTCGAGACAAGATCTCATGCTGGAATGATCTGGGAAAAGTCTATTCAGCGTACTGAGCAATCCCTTTCCCGAATGACCAGTTTTCTTTCTTCACTTCGGTAAGATTGATAAATATATCCTCCATGCGAATGCCCAGTTCCTCGTGCAAGCGCTCTGCCAGTTGCCTGTAGAACGCTTTCTTGCGCTCGACTGTCCTGCCTTCGTTCAATGCGATCTGGATCATGATTATTGCGTCGGTGCGCTGAATATTAAGATACGCAGGGTCATACACCAGCCCATCTTGATCATGTTCGGTGATGATCTGGAAGTTATCCTTAGGCGGGACGTTGATCGTATCTACCATTGTCTGGTAGACAACCTCTCCTATCCTGCGGCGGAATTCGACAGGTTTGCCCTGCAGCAGATCAATTCGTACAAGTGGCATGGGTATTCTCCTTAGTCATATAAATTCTCACGCAAAGTTTTCCACCACTGATCCCTCTCGCCAGGCACGAAAGTCGTGTAGAGCGACAGCCGGTCAGCGGTGCCGTCATAGCGTTTTCTCAATTCATCCGCCAGCTTATCCGCTTCCGTCACCAGACAAAACTCGCTCAGCATTTCATCGGTGATGAGCATGGGCATCTCGGTCCATTCGCCGCGCGCCGCGTGGGCGGAAAGCTTTTCTGCAACGCTGCTCCAGCCATGCGAATCCATCACCGGGCGATACGAAGGTGTAGAGGCGTAGAATGCAAGCTGCGCCCGGGCCAAGTTCATGTCTTCAGGGGTGGTGGCGACGAAAGCGGTAACAGACACATTAACATCTTTCCTCTTTCTTCTCTCCTTTGTAGCTCCCTCCTCAATCGCCGGCAGGATCACATCGCGCAAATATCTTACACTATGGAATGGATGCACATGAAATCCCTCGCATAATTCACCTGCGAGTTTTGCCAGGCCGGCATTGACTCCGGCAATATAAATGGGAATATACGGATATTCGATAGGCCCTGCATGGAAGAACGGGGACATCAACGTGATCTTATAATACTCCCCTCGATAGTTCAGCTTCGTCCCATTCTGCCAGCAATCCCAGAACGCGCGGATCACTTGGATCTGCTCCCGTAATTTGCCGGTCACGGACTCAGGCCAGGGCTGTCCGAATCTTCTTTCGATATGCGCTTTGACTTGTGTGCCAAGCCCCAGTATGAATCGCCCATTCGATTGCGCGGCGAGGTCCCAGGCCGTGTATGCCAGGTTGGCGGGAGAACGCGCGAAGGAAACGGCGATCGCCGTCCCGAAGCGGAGACCTGTGCTATGTTCGGCGATCAACGCGCAGGGCAGGAAGGGATCATGCTGGGTTTCCTGAGTCCACAACGCGTCGAATCCGATTTCTTCCGCGGCTTTCGCAATCGCGGGAACATCTCTTAATCCCACCGGGGGAAGTGTGACGTCAAGTTTCATTTTCACCACAAAGGGTCACAAAGGATCACGAAGGGAAAAGGAAAAGCTTTGTGTTGCTCACCTGCACTTGCATGCAGTGCAAGTGTCGTGTCCTTCGTGGTTAGCCCAAAAGATAAGCCAGGATCCAATTTGTCGTCGCGGTCAGCCCGTCGAGATGCGTACGCTCGTAATTATGCGATGCATCTATGCCGGGACCGATCAACGCCACAGCTACATCGCCGCCGGCGCGCCAGAATGCTTCCCCGTCCGAGCCGTAGTATCGATACACATCCGTCTTGTACGGTATGCCATGCTGCTCGGCCAGGGCGCGCAGCTTTTTATTCAGACCCTCGTGGTAGACGCCGCCGGCATCCTTGATGCACAGCGTCACGCTGAACTCATCGGACGCCTGCCCTTCGCCGACCACTGCCATATCCACGGTGAGCAGCTCCGCCACTTCGGGCGGAATGCCCGCTGAGGCGCCGTGACCGACCTCCTCATAGTTGCTAATATGGAAGTACACCGTTCGGGCGGGGCTCTGGTCTGCGTCCACCAGCGATTTGATCGCGGAGACGATATTCGCCACACAAGCCTTGTCGTCGAGATGCCGCGAGCGGACGAAGCCGTTCGTCACCTCCACGCGGGGATCGAATGCGACGCAATCACCGATGCGTATTCCCAACTCGCGCGTTTCTTTGGCAGATATTGTGCGCGCGTCCAAACGGACTTCCATGTGCTCGTCGTCGCGGGGCGTCTTCTTCATGTCCTGACCGTAAATATGACCCGAGGCTGTCTCGACCAATACGGAGCCGCGGATCTTCTGGCCGTTCGAAGCAAAGATCCACACACCCTCCGTTTCGACCGTTGGCCACTCGACGCCGCCAATGCGACTCAGCTTGAGCCGTCCATTCTTCTTGATCTCTTTCACCACCGCACCGAGCGTATCCACGTGTGCGGTCAAAGCGATCGGCGGCAGATCACTTTCTACTTTCCACTTTGCGATCAATGCCCCCTTGCGGGTTCTCGACAGTTGCAGTTGGGTGAATTGCGAAAGTTCTTTTTCCACGAAAGCAATTGCAGGCTCTGCAAATCCGGTAGGGGAGGGGATGTTCAATAGCTGGACAAGAAAATCAACAAGATAGTCCTGATCTATTCTGGGAAGCGACATTGCATCTCCTTGAAGTGTCCGACTTGTCTGACAAGTAAGACCTGTTAGACTTTTAGACCTTCAAACTCTTCGATTTTCGCTCTCCATTCCTCAGGAATGGAAATTGTTTTCTCTTGCCGATAATCGTATGTCACCATGACCACTTCCCCTGTCGTAATTTCCTTGCCCGTCTCGACATCCACAATATTCTGCTTCCAGGTCATAGACTTGTTCCCCAGTTTTGCGACATGCACTCCGACTTTGATATTCTGCCCAAAATAGACCGGTTCAAAATACGTGATGTGGACGTCCGCCAGGATCACGCCGATCTCCATGAACGATTGGTCTTTTGTGAATAGTCCGAGCTCGATCAAATAGGCAACACGTGCCTGCTCGAAATACGTGAGATGTTTTGCGTTGTTGACGTGCCCCTGCGGATCCAAATCCCCGTAACGGACTTCGATGGGATGATAGAAACGGTATTGCGCCATGCCGCGATTATACCGTCTTCATTTGGGGTTTCAATTGCAGTAACGCGCCAGCCCCGCACGATCACGAATATTGATGCAGCCTTCAGTATCGGTATCGATCAATCCCTGTTCTCGAAACAACACCATCGTTTGATTGACGCGCTTGCGCGACGCGCCGACCAGGTCTGCGATATCGCCCTGCGTGAGGACAATGCGGATCTGCGTCACGCCGTTTTTCTCGCGGCCATACTTTTCGGCAAACGCCAGGAGTTGGCGCGCCACGCGTCCATGCACATCCAGGGTTGCCAATGCCTGAATCAACTGATCCGAGAGACGCACACGCGCCGACAAAATCTTCACGAGATTACGCGCCACGGGTGGGAAATTATCGAGCATGTAATTAAAGGAAAGTTTATCCACCCACAGCATTAACGAGTTTTCCAGCGTCACCGCGCTGGCCGAGCGTCCCAGGCTGTCTATCAAACTCATCTCGCCGAGTAAGTCGCCCGCCCCCAAAATCGAGATGATCACATCGCGCTCCCCCTGCTCAGCATGGATTTTGACCGTACCCTTCAAAATGATATATACCGCCTCACCGGGCTGGTCAATGGTCATGACATTGCGGCCGGCTTCGAACTCGCGGCGATGCGCACGCTGTGCGATCCAGTCCAATTGGGCTGGTGTCAGCCCCGCGAACAAGGCAATGTCTGCCAATAGACTGCGAGCGTAATCCTTTTTGAGGTCGGTCATGGTTCGCATATTTTACTTCCATTGCCCTCGCTTTCTCTATAAGAGGGGCAGAGATAAGGGAGACTGCAACTTCTCTGTCATTTTATTTCCACATCGCACCACAATTTCAAGGCCCTCGTATGCAGCTTTTGCCTCGCCGAACTGTGCCTTTGCAGAAGCCTCCATTCCTGCAACTACCTCATCCGAGTAGGAGGGATCATGATGGAACAGGATCAGCTGTCCCACCCGGGCTGCGGCGGCTACCTCGCATGCCATCCTGGCGGTCGAGTGTCCGTATCCCTGCGCGGATGGAAATCCCGCCAATCCGCCGCGATAATGTTCCTCCGAATATTGTGCATCATGGATTAGTATGTCCGCATCCTTGGCAAATTGCACCAGCCTTCGATCGGTGCCGATATATCCCTCGGTGTCCGTCGCGTACACAACCGACTTGCCGCGCCAGCTGATTCGGTAGACATACACCCCGCCTGGATGCGCATACGATTTGTGAATGTGGATGATGATCGCCTCGCTGCTCAAGCGTGGAGGTGACTCCGTTAAACGGACTCCGGCCTCATCCCAGACGATGATCTGCGACTCATGGACCGATTGGATTTCTTTCGATGAGGCCATGTCGCGCAAACTGATGGGGAACGTCTCCGACGATTGGTTATGCTCCAATATGCGGCCCAATGTCTCGGGTGTGCCACCCGGACCAAAAATGTGCAACCGCGCGTTGGATCGATAGGCCGGCATAAAAAACGGAAAGCCCTGCGTGTGGTCATGATGGAAATGACTAAATAGCAGGAGGAGTTCCAGCCTGTGGCCGCGTGCCAGCTCGCGGCCCAATGGAATGATCCCTGTTCCCGCATCGAGAATGATCGTGCGTTCTCCTGCGCTGATCTCAACACAGGCCGTATTTCCGCCAAATTTCGCCGTCCCCGCGCCTGGGGCGGGGTGGCTCCCGCGCACGCCCCAGAATATGATCCTCAATTCATCAGACATTCCGCGCCTCCATGACATTCGAAAAAGGCCGTCTCCAACGCCGATCAATGCTTCGCTTTTATTATCCTCAGCGGGAGGTTTTTTCTCAAGGAAAGTTTTCGCACAAGGGCTGGGAAATTTGTTACATGCGATCCCCGCCTAACGATAATTTTTGACCGTTAAGGAAAAACTTAACGGTCATCTATAGCCATTCTGCCGGCGCTCAATCCCGGAGAATTGTGTCGTTGGCATGAGATATTTCCGCGCTCGCTGCCCTCGAAAACTTAGAAAATTTGTGCTATAATCTGCAGTTCCTCGTGGTGAAAAATGCCTGTCATCCGCTCTTCTGATATCGGCAATTATCTATACTGCCGCCGAGCCTGGTGGTACCGCAAGCAGGGATTCGAGTCCGAGAACCAGTCCGAGCTCGCCGCCGGGACGGAGCTTCACCGCCGGCACGGACGGACGGTCCTTGCTTCCCACCTGACGCGCGCTCTGGGCCTGGTCCTGCTTCTTATTGCGCTGGTCATACTGGCGGCATATTGCACCGCGCAGATACTTTCGTGACGTATTTTCTCGGCACTCTGATGCCTGCCTCCCCGCACCTCGGTCCGGCAACGATACAGTGATCAGGCAGGCCAGTTAAATATAAGGGTCAAATGAGTAAGCTGCTTGAACTCTTTTTAAGTTCAATCTTGATTGCGTTATTATCTGTTGCCTTAGTCATTTTTTCCATGCTGCATTACATCGTAAAGGTGGGCGGGATTGTCGAGTGTGCCTGGCATGGTTCGGCAAGAGCCTGGCTGGACTCGAATGCCGATGGGCTGGTAAATCATGGTGAGCAGCCCCTGAGGGATGTTGAAATCCTCATCGACGATGTTCAAAATAATCTGGTCAATGTAGGTTGGCCAGCCATCACCGATCCAGATGGAGAGGCCCGCCTCAATGTCGTCATGCTGGGATGTTCGGATATCCTTTTGGAAGTGTATGTAAATATCCCGGAGGGATACCGCCTGACAACGGAATCCCGGATCCAGGTCAGCCGGGATTTTTGGGGAATGTTGAACCCAAACCGTGTTTATTACTTTGGTTTCATCTCCGAATAGGTGAACGACGATATATGTTATATGTTGCCCTTGTTCTTCTTGCCCTTGCCATCCTCTTCTTCTGGCAATCCAACCGGCAGCGAAAAGCGGCCGGCCTGCCGGGCGGACGCCTCATTTATACGGATACGCGCGGCTGGGGCAAACTGGAGAAGCCTCTCTTCTACCAGGCGCTGGGGCTGACAGGCAAGCCTGATTATCTGATCGAGCAGAACGGAGAGATCATTCCGGTCGAGGTTAAATCGGGGCGAGCGCCCGAGTCGCCGTATGATTCGCATATCTTCCAGCTGGGTTCTTACTGCCTACTGGTCGAAAAAACCTATGGGAAGCGGCCGCCTTATGGGATCATCCATTATGAGAACCGGGATTTCGCGATCGATTACACACAGGAACTGGAGTCGGCTTTGCTCGATCTGCTCGCCGAGATGAAGCGTGACGAGCACCGGAGGGAGGTTCCACGCTCGCATGAACAGGCATCTCGTTGTGCACGCTGTGGGTTCAGGAAGGTCTGCGACCAGAGCCTTGTATAAAGGCTTCTTTCGCGGAGCAATTCCAAAGTCTATGTGAGTCAAAGGTATAATTTATGCAAAATGTCCGGCCCATTCGTCCCAAAGCGCCCTGTGATCACCGCCTATCCTACGATTCCACAAGCATTCGCGGAGGCGGAGGCCATGTCCACTTATTTGAAGGAAAAGGGGCTGGAAGCGCCGTTCGGTTCGTTGTATGATGAGAATCTGCGCGAAAAGGTCCGGCGCGGCGAGTTCGATATGCTTATCATCGCGGGCGGCGATGGAAGCGTCCTGCGGGCGGGGCATCTGTGCGCTCCCAGCAATGTCCCCATCCTGGGTGTGAACTTGGGAAGGATGGGCTTTCTGATCCAGGTCGACCGGCATGAATGGCGTGAGTACTTTGAGAAACTTTTGAACGGCGAAGCGTGGATCGAAAACCGTATGATGCTGCATGCCGAGCACAGCGGGGCCGGTGAGGTATTAGGAAATTGGGACGCCTTGAACGAGGTTGTCGTCGGGCGCGGGCAGAATCTTCGTCCGGTGAGGCTTTCGGCCTCGGTGGACGGACGCCATCTGACCAGCTATGTCGCGGATGGACTGATCGCCGCCACCCCAACAGGCTCGACGGCGTATGCGCTTGCAGCAGGCGGCCCGATTCTCCCACCAGAGCTCCGTAACATCCTGCTGGTGCCGATCGCGCCGCACCTCTCCGTGGATCGCGCGGTCGTCCTGTCGGAAGGTTCGATGGTCAGCGTGCAGATCAACGGCGAGAACGCTGTTTTGAGCGTCGATGGCCAGCCATCGATTCCGCTGGCGGAGGATGACCGCGTGGAGGTGCGCGCTGCCGAGGTCACCGCGCAATTCGTCCGTTTTGGCGACCCGGGATACTTTTATCGTAACCTCACCGCGCATATGAACGAAAACTCCTTAGGATTGCCACGATGACAGAAACGACAACCGAATCCGAAAGACTTTATTGTTATGTCCATCCGAATCGAGAAACCGCGCTGCGCTGCAATAATTGCAATCGCCCGATCTGCGCTTCGTGTGCGGTCCGCACGCCGACCGGCTACCGCTGCAGGGAATGTGTCCGCCAGCGACAGAAGACATTCGATACATCCGAATGGTACGACTATGTTCTGGGTTTTATCGTCGCAGCTCTGCTCTCGGCTGTGGCTTCTTTCCTGGTCACGCTCATCGGCGGGATTGGCTTCTTTGGATGGATTCTCATCTTTCTGGGGGCGCCGACTGTGGCGGTCATGATCGCGGAAGGTGTGCGCGCTGTCACACGGCGCCGGCGTTCGCGTCCATTATTCATCACCGTTGCTATTGGTGTGATCGTCGGCGCGCTGCCTGTTATCCTTGTCCAGGTGCTCGCTCTCAATCTATTCGGCATTATCTTTCAGGTGCTCTATCTCATCATTGCAGTTCCTATGGTTTACACCCGACTTTCTGGAATCCAATTGTTCAGATAACCTATAACCTATGCTTACCGAACTCCATATTCAGAACTTTGCGATCATCGATAAACTCGATCTGCGTTTTGGTCCCGGGCTGATCATCCTCACGGGTGAGACAGGTGCGGGCAAATCCATTATCCTGGATGCTGTTGTCATGCTGATCGGCGGAAAGGCGGATACCACCCTCATCCGCACCGAATCAGACACCGCGTTCGTCGAGGGCGTGTTCCAGCTCAGAGGCCCCGAGAAGGAGGCGGTGCATTCCATCCTGCAGCGCGAAGAGTTGATGGACGATCCGAATTACGTTGTGCTGACGCGCGAGATCCGTAAAGAGGGACGCAGCGTGGCGCGCGTCAACGGCCGGACGGTGAACGTGTCCCTGCTCAAGGAACTGGGAGCCTTACTGGTGGACATCCACGGGCAGGCGGAGCATCTATCGCTCCTCGATTCGCGCGCCCATCTGGGCCTGCTCGACCGCTATGCGGAAGTGGCGCGGCCCCTCAGCGACTACCGCCAGACTTATCATGCGCTGCTGAACCTGCGCCGTGAGCTGAACGAATTGCGCCAGGCCCAAGCCGATGCGGAACGCCGCGTGGACATGCTTACATACCAGGCCGAAGAGATCGAAGCGGCCCATCTGAAACCCGGTGAGGATGAAGAACTGCGCAAAGAGCGAGACCGCCTGGCGAATGCCGAGTCGCTGGCCCGGAACGCCCACGAGGCGCTGGCGGTCCTGGAGGAGGGCTCGCCCGACACACCTGCTGCCACCGATTTGATCGGTCAGGCCTCGCAGGCGCTTGCCGCGCTGGCCAAGCTGGACCCTGCCCAAAACGAGTTGGCAAACCAGGGCGAGCTTTTGCTCGACACAATGTCGGAGGTCATCCGCAGTCTGCGCGATTACCTGGAAGAAATCGAGTTCAATCCGAAACGCCTGGACGAAGTGGAAGAGCGGCTCGACTTGATCCACTCGCTCAAGCGCAAATACGGGGGCAGCATCCCGGCGGTGATCGCGTCCGGCATGGAGGCGCGCAAACAGCTAGAAACTATCTCCACCGCGGCGGAACGCATCGAAGCGCTCGAGCTTGAGGAAGCAAAATTGCTCGAGAGACTCGCGCAGCAGGGAAACCTGCTGACCGAGAAGCGCAAGTCTGCGGCCAGCGCGCTGGGCAAGGGAATTGAATCAGAGCTCGGTGATCTGAGAATGGAAGCCGCGCGATTTAGCGTTAATTTCCAGACCAAATCCGACCCGAACGGCGCGCCGGTTCAAAACGGCACGCGGGTTGCCTTCGACCAGAATGGATTCGATCGGGTGGAATTCTTTATTGCCCCCAACCCCGGTGAGGGACTCAAGCCACTGGTCAAGATCGCCTCCGGCGGTGAGACGTCGCGCTTGATGCTGGGCCTGAAAAATGTGCTGGCGCGCGCCGACGAAGTGCCCTCCCTGATCTTCGACGAGATTGAC
>DASTFG010000548.1:0-2241 GCA_035708785.1 Anaerolineales bacterium | reverse complement strand
TGCAAAGCTGGCCAGGAAGACCAGCAGATGAATATCAATGTGTTGGTCGTGGACGATGAAAAACCCCTGCGGGACTTTGTCCGCCGCAACCTCGAAGTACGGGGCTATAAGGTCCTGACTGCCTCCAACGGGCTGGAGGCGCTGGCGATCTTCGACCAGGAAAGCATCCAGATGGTGATCATGGATATCATGATGCCGCACATGGATGGGCTGGAAACGACACGGCGCATCCGCCAGGAGTCGCATGTGCCGATTATTATCCTGACGGCGATGGGAGAGGAGGCGGACAAGGTCCGCGCGTTCGACCTGGGCGCGGATGACTATTTGACCAAGCCATTCGGCGTGGGTGAGCTGCTGGGACGGGTTAAGGCAGTCCTGCGCCGCGCCGACTGGTCGGAACCGGCTGCAAACGAGGAGCGTCTCGTGCGCGGCGAGATCGTGGTCGATGTCGAACGGCACAAGGTCACGGTCCGCGGCGAGGCGGTCGATCTCACGCCGACGGAATTCAATCTGCTCTTGTATCTCATGAGGCACACCGGCAAGGTTCTGCACCACCGGGCGATCCTCCAGCACGTCTGGGGTACGGAATATGGGGATGAATCCGAGTACCTACGCGTATATATGGGGAAGCTGCGCCAGAAGATCGAAGCAGATCCGTTCCATCCGCACTACCTGCACACGGAGCATGGCATTGGCTACCGGTTCGAGGGATAGGCACTCTATTTGAATACAGAACATTTTTATATTTTTTTTATAACTCCCCGCCCCATTTTTAGTTAAATTTTTCACAGGCTTCCTACAATCATAGTAACTGAGGAATGCACGGCATTCCGACCAACCCTTTTCCCATTGTAGGAGGCATAGAATGAAACGCTCGCTATCTAGCATCTTTACCCTTCTGGTGGCTGCAGGCCTGATCCTTTCCGCCTGTGCACCCGCCGCGCCCGCCACGGAAGGAGCGTCCACAGCGGAAGAAACCGTCACCATCGGCTTTACTTCCTCGCTGACCGGCTCGCAGGAGGTCTCCTCCAAGCGTCAGGTGGCCGGTTTCAACCTGTGGTTGGAGCAGGTCAACGAAGCCGGCGGCCTGACATTAAGTGACGGCACCGTCGTCAAATTCGCCGCGAAGACCTATGATGATGAATCCGCCAAGGAGCGCGTGCAGGAACTCTACACCCGTCTGATCACGGAAGATAATGCAGATTTCCTCATTAGCCCTTACTCCTCCGGCCTGACCGCCGCGGCCTCCATCATCGCCGAGCAAAACGGCAAGATCATGATCACAGCCGGGGCGGCGGAAGATGACGCCTATAAGACCGGCAATACCAGCCTGTTCCAGCTCTATACGCCGGGCAGCCAGTATCTGCTCAGCACCGTCGATATGTTGAAGACCCTCGATCCGGATGCCAGGGTTGCCGTTGTGCATGAGAACGACAAGTTCTCCACCTCCGTCGTAGATGGGCTGAAGCCCTATCTCGAATCGCAGGGGTTCGAAGTTGTCCTCGAAGAAGGCTACGCTTCGGAGACGACCGATTTTGGTCCCGTCATCAATAAGATCGTCGAGTCCGGTGCGACGGTTCTGCTCGGCGGGGGACACTATCCCGATGGAAGCACCTTCGCCCGCCAGCTCTACGAACGCCAGGTCGGCCTGAATTTCATCTCCTTGCTGGTTGCCCCTGCTGATTCGAAGTTCCCAGAGCTCGGAGATGCGGCCTGGGGCGTGTCCACCTCGAGCCAATGGGAGCTCGCGGCGACCCACACCCCGGAGGAAGCAGAAGCGCTCGGGAAGGAGTGGTTTGGCCCCACGGGTGAGGAATTCGCGGCCGCTTACGAAGCTGCGACCGGCGAAAAGCCCACATACCATGTCGCCGGGGGATATGCAGCCGGCCTGGTCCTGCAGAAAGCTATCCAGGATGCAGACTCGATCGATGCGCAGAAAGTGAAAGCAGCGCTCGAGGCGATGGATATCTTCACCTTCTATGGCGGCATCAAGTTCGATACATCAGCCGAAGCGCACGGGCTGCAGATCGGCCATCAGATGGTTGTCGCCCAGTGGCAGAAAGACGATGCAGGTGAATTAGTCCGCAAGGTCATCTGGCCTGCGGATGTGGCGAATGCCGAGCCGCTTTATCCAGTTCCGGCGCCCTAAGATTTGGCATCGATATTCCCAAGTGGGGGCGGACGCCAGGCGGCCCGCCCCCGCCCTCGTTACCACCGGAGTTGAGCATGCAGCAAATCGGC
>DASTFG010000547.1:0-3680 GCA_035708785.1 Anaerolineales bacterium | reverse complement strand
GCCCTTCAGAGGCAGCTGGAAGAGCTAGCGATCCTGCATGCAGCTTCGGTTGCAGCCTCTACTGCCCAGAGCATAGACGATCTGATTGTGCAAATCACTGCTGTCATCGGCAACACATTGTATCCAGATAACTGTGGCATTCTTCTGGTCGATCGAGCCACGAATACGCTCAGGCCTCAATCCTCATACCGTGGCGCCAGCGACGAATTTCTTTCCAGGCCATTGCCGCTCTCCCAGGGCATCACAGGCAGAGTGGTCATGACTGGAAAATCAGCCCGCATTACCGACGTAACCGAGGATGTCTCCTACATTGAAGTCACCCCGGGGATTCAGTCTGAGTTATCGGTGCCGATTACTTCGGCTGGTCAAGTCATCGGCGTAATCAATGCCGAAAGTAAAGTGCGCGACGCTTTTTCAGAAAAAGATGAACAACTCCTGTTTACCATCGCCAATACACTGGCAAACGCGATCGAAAAACTAAATCTGCTGGAGGAAGAAAAACAACGGGCCAGGGAGCTCGCTACGCTCTATCAGGCAACCCATTCTTTGACAAACAGCCTAGAACCTGAAGTCATTGGACAGAATCTGATCCGGATCATGGAGGAACTTCTTAATTATGAGTTTGCCTCTATCTTTCTGCTGGATGACCAGGGCCAGTATCTGATTCCGGCAGCGCTCAGCCGTAAAGCGCAAAGCCCGGATAATTATGAAATGGATATGGAGTACCTCCGCGCTGCCAAACGTCCACTGGGACAGGGAATCATAGGCTGGGTGGCCCAACATGGTCAATCGATACGATCAGGGGATGTGAGCAAAGAGTCGCGTTATCTGCCGGTCATCAGGGATATCAAATCCGAACTGTGTGTTCCATTGATTGCGAGGGGCAGGGTTATTGGGGCAATCAATATCGAGACAACAAAACTGGAGGCTTATACCGATAGGGATGAAAACCTTCTTACCGCGCTGGCGAACTCGGCGGCCATTGCGCTTGAAAATGCGCGTCTTTATAAATCAGAACAAAAGCGACGGCAGGAGGCAGAAACCTTGCGCCAGGCCGCCGCGGCGATTTCCTCGACACTGGATCTGGATCATGTCATGAAGGATATCCTGAAAGCCTTGAAACAGGTGATTCATTACGACAGCGCCAGCGTATTTCTTCAGGAGGGCGACTGGCTTCGCCTGGCTGTTGGTCACGGTTTTGACCATCCGGAAAATATCATCAACCTTACCTTTCGCGCAGACGATACTTTATTTCAGCAAATCCGAGACACCAAACGACCGCTTATCATTGAGGATATCCGTAACGATGGGCGCTTCCATAACTGGGGAGAAACCAGCAAGGTGCGAGGCTGGATGGCAACTCCACTGATGACGCGCGGTGAGGTCATTGGCTGTATTACTCTCGACAGCTTTGAATCAGGCACATATAACGACTCCATTAGTGATACGGCAATGGCATTTGCAAGCCAGGCAGCAGCAGCGATCGAAAATGCCCGTCTATTCGACGAGCAAAGGAGGCGCTCCCAGATCATAGAGACGCTGGCGGAAGTGGCAAACGACGTCGCAACCACGCGGGATGTCATCCCTGCATTGGATCGGATCGCACAGCGGGCTCTCGAGCTTCTTCATGCAAATCAGATCGCTATCTACCTCGTTCAGGAAGACAACCTTACCCTCAAGACCGTGACTGCGCACGGAAGATACCGAAACGAATTGTTATCCTATACGCGAAGGATTGGTGAAGGAATCACGGGTGACGTCTTCCTCAAGGGAAAGCCAGAAATCATTAACAACACCCAGGAAGATCCACGTCGAGTTGTCGTGCCCGGCACGCCGGAGGAGCTCGAGACCCTGATGTCGGCACCCTTGATTTTGCGTGGTAAACCGATTGGCGTCATAAATGCCTGGCGGCCAAAGGAAAACGGTCTCTTCAATGAGTCCGAATTGAATTTCCTGGTCAGCATTGCCCACCAAGCTTCGATCTGTATCGAATCGGGCCGGTTGTTCCAGGAAACAATCCGCCAGGCCCAGGAAGCCGCCGCCATCGCGGAAGTGGGCCGCGATATTTCGGGCACGCTTCAATTGGATGTCGTCCTGGAGCGGATTGCATCCTACGCAATGAACCTCCTGAACGCTGAAACCAGCGCCGTCTATTTGGCTGATCCATCCACTGCAACTCTGCGCGCCATCGCAGCCCTCGGCCGGGATTCTGAACAAATCAAGAAACAACCTGTTCCGATTGGAAGCGGCATCCTCGGACAAATTGCCATGCAAACCGCTGGAGATATTGTCAACGACGCGGCAAGTGATCCGCGTGCAGTGACCGTAACGGGAACGGCGCAAAACCCGCTTGAGCATATTATGGGGGTCCCGGTTGTGCTGAAAGAGCGGCATACCGGTTTGCTTGCGATCTGGCGCTCAGGGATCGGAACGGAATTCGTGCCGAGAGAACTGGGTTTTCTTACAGGACTTGCCCGGCAGGCAGCAGTTGCCATTGAGAATGCCCGGCTCTATAGTGAAACCCAGCGCCGCCTCAGGGAGCTGGAAACCATCAACCGCGTATCCACGGAATTACGCGAAACCTACTCTATCGACGAAATGCTTCCGATCCTGCTCAATGAAACTTTGGAGCTAGTCAATACACCCCACGGTTCCATCTGGCTCTACGATCATGCCAGCGGCCTGCTATCTCAACGAATTGCAGCCGGCGCCCTATCAAAACTGAAACAGACCTCTCTAAAGTCATCTGAAGGCATAGTAGGGCGTACCTTCATGACCGGAAAAAGATATATATCTCCTGAGTGGAAAACCGATCCGCTGCTTTTCAAAGAAAATCAGGAAAGCCTGCCATCCGGTCTGGGAGGGGTTTGTATTCCAATTCAATCGACGGCGGGACCGGTAGGTGTATTAATGATAGCCCTTGGAAGCGAACGACGAATCGTCGACGAGTTTAATCTTCTTCCCATCCTTTCCGAGATAACCGGCAACGCCATTCACCGTGCGGAGCTCTATCAGCAGAGCCAGGAGCAGGTACGGAGGTTGACAACCCTGCGCGACGTGGACGCTGCCATTGTGTCCTCCTTTGATTTGAACCTGACCCTAAATATATTGATGGAGCAAACCCGCACACATCTCGGGGTTGATGCTGTGGATATCGCTCTGTATCATCCTGTTCTGCAAAGCCTCACCTACCTGACTGGCGGCGGGTTCCATACGCCCTCACCTACACGCCCGCAATTAAGGATTGGAGAGGGGCTGGCAGGCCAGATTATCATCAATCAGCAAACACATCAAATCGCTGATCTTCAGAATTCGACTGAGGCCAGAAAAGAGCCACTGATCAGGCACGAAGGTTTTACAGCTTATATTGGTGTTCCTCTGATTGTGAAAGGACAGATAAAAGGTGTGTTCGAGGTCTTCCATCGTTCTCCGCTCGCCCCAACGCCAAGCTGGATGGAATTCCTGCATACTCTGGCAAGCCAGGCCGCGATCGCGATCGATAACGCACAACTATTCGAGAATTTGCAGCATTCCAATCAGGAGTTGGTACAGGCCTACGATACTACTCTGGAAGGCTGGGCGCGGGCGCTCGAGCTACGCGACCGGGAAACAGAAGGGCACACCCGCCGTGTAACCGATCTTACCTTACGCCTCGCAAAATATATGGGCATACCGGACGG
>DASTFG010000546.1:0-4318 GCA_035708785.1 Anaerolineales bacterium | reverse complement strand
GAGCCCTCGGCATTGTTCTGCTGCTTTTACCCCAGATCCTGGGACTTTTCTTCAGCGAAATCCTGGACAACGTCAGCATGTATATCTTGATGGGTCTGGGCCTCAACATCGTGGTCGGTTTCGCGGGTCTGCTCGACCTGGGCTACGTAGCCTTTTTTGCAATCGGGGCGTACACGATGGGTGTACTGACCTCCCCGGAGCTGGGTACCGGCACCATGTCATGGTGGCAGGCGCTTCCCTTTGCACTGCTGGCCTCATTCCTGGCAGGCTTTGTCCTGGGCCTCCCGGTACTCAAGATGCGCGGGGATTACCTGGCGATTGTTACTCTTGGCTTTGGCGAAATTGTCCGACTGATGGTCCTTTCCGACTGGCTGCGCCCCTGGCTTGGCGGCTCGCAGGGGATTCAGCGGATCGCCCAGCCGCGCATCGGTAACTTTCTACTGAATACCCCACAGGAACTGTATTATCTCTTCCTTGTGGGTCTAGGTGTTGTGGCTTTTATTGCCTGGCGTCTGAAGGATTCCCGCCTGGGGCGCTCATGGATGGCGCTTCGTGAAGATGAGGATGTGGCCATGGCCATGGGAATTAACCACGTAACCACAAAGCTGCTGGCTTTCGCCACTGGAGCACTCTTCTCAGGGCTGGCAGGTGCGATCTTCGCTGCAAAGCTGACCTCGGTCTACCCGCATAGCATGAACTTCCTGGTCTCCATTAATGTGCTTAGCCTCATCATTATCGGCGGGATGGGTTCGATCCCCGGGGTGTTCATCGGCGCGCTGGTCCTGATCGCCGCACCGGAGTTGTTGCGGGAGTTCGCGGAGTTCCGTTATCTGGTCTATGGGGCGTTACTGGTAACGATGATGCTCACCAGGCCGGAAGGTCTCTGGCCCGAAAGACGCCGGAAGCTCGAGCTTCACGAAGAAGAGCCCACTGCGGCCGTAGCTGCGGATTAGGAGGAGAAGATGGCACTACTCACTGCAAAAAACGTTACGAAACGCTTTGGTGGCCTGGTAGCCCTGAATAAAATAGATATCGAAGTTAAGCAAAATGCCATCCAGAGCATCATCGGTCCGAATGGCGCTGGCAAGACGACTTTCTTCAATTGCGTGACCGGCTTCTACACGCCGGAAGAGGGCGAGATCCTGTTGGCAGGCCACAATATCACGGGCCTTTCTCCCGATCGAGTGACCCACCTGGGCGTCTCTCGAACTTACCAGAACATCCGTCTGTTCAAGAACATGACCTCCGTCGAAAACATCCTGGTCGGCATGCATCCACATTTGAAATCGGGACTCATCGGCGGCATTTTCAGAGGCCCCAGTACCAGGCAGGAAGAAGCAGAGGCCTTGGAAGAAGCCCGGCGTATTCTTCATTTCGTCGGGCTGAAGGGACGAGGCGATATGATGGCAAAGAACCTGCCTTACGGCGAACAGCGGCGGCTTGAGATCGCCCGTGCAATTGCCAGTAAGCCAAAGATATTACTGCTGGATGAGCCGACCGCCGGGATGAATCCGAGCGAGACCCACGAGATGATGAACTTCATCCGCCACCTGCGCGACGAACTGGGTGTGACGATTCTGCTCATCGAGCACCAGATGCGCGTGGTGATGGGCATCTCGGAGCTGATCAGTGTTCTGGACTTCGGCGAGAAGATCGCGGAAGGCACACCGACCGAGATCCAGAACAACCCGCAGGTGATCGAAGCCTATCTGGGACGCGGCGCAGCCAGTGGTCTCGTCCAGGCCGTTGCTCAGCCGGAGCGTTGACCATGCCTCTACTCGAAGTTGAAAACATCCATACCTATTACGATCACATCCAGGCATTGAGAGGTGTCTCTCTGACTGTGGACAAGGGCGAGATCGTGACCCTGATCGGTGCCAATGGCGCGGGGAAGACAACCACCCTGCGGACGATCTCGGGCCTGCTCAAACCCAGGGAAGGTCATGTCAAATTGGAAGGCGAGGACCTAGCGAAATACAAAGCGCATGAGATCGTCTATAAGGGCGTGGCGATGGTTCCCGAAGGGCGCGGCGTATTCGCCCGACTGACGGTCATGGAAAACCTGGAGATGGGTGCTTTCAGTCTGAAGAGCAATGAGGAACTGAAGAGGAACATGGAGCGAGTATTCAGTCTCTTTCCCCGTCTAAAGGAGCGACGAACACAGATTGCGGGTACTATGTCGGGAGGCGAGCAGCAGATGCTCGCGACCGGCCGCGCCCTGATGGCGAGCCCAAACGTCCTGCTGATGGATGAACCCTCGATGGGCCTCGCACCGGTATTGGTGGAGCTGATCTTCGATACCATCCAGCAGATCAACAAGGAAGGCGTTACCATTCTTTTGGTGGAACAAAATGCCCTTATGGCTCTTGCTATCGCCCACCGCGGCTATGTGCTTCAAACCGGTGAAATCGTCTTGAAGGATACAGCCGAGACTTTAAAAAAGAACCCCACGGTCCAGAAAGCCTATCTGGGCATGGAATAAGAGACGTCACGCAACGCCAAGCGCAGAGGACAGGAGCGTGCCTCTGCGTTTTTGTTATAAAATGCACACGATGAGAATCTAAACTATGCTTTTGACGCTGAGTATTCTTTTTCTCTGGCTAACAGCCTGCACGCCTCTCAATCAGGCAAGTACACAATCAGACCCGGGCACACCAATCCCATCAGGCTCAGAGCCAGCCGGCACCCCCACGGACATCTGGTATGGGCTGTTTGAACGCACTCCGGTCCCGTGGACCACGCCTCTGCCTCCGCTCGAATCAACCGTGCTGGATGCCACGTATGTAAAGATCAATCCCCGCCTCGCCACCCCGTTTCCCTGCAGACGCTGCCCGGATTATGCCCTCAACGGCGGTCTATGGAAGTTCAGCCTGAACAAAGGTATCTTTCGAATTTACTATACAATGAACGGCTGGCGCAGTCTGGGCTCCTATACTGTTGCCGGGGATCGGATCTACTTTTTCAATGATCCTTACTGCAACTGGGATACGGGGGTTTATCGCTGGAAGTTGGAAGATGGCACTCTCATCCTGACAGAAGTGGATGATCGGTGCTCGCAAGGATTAAGAGCCGCCAACCTCATCGACCAACCCTGGCTGTCCTGCAGGCCTCCCAATACCGAGGCCATGATCACCGATCATTGGGAGAAACCCGCAGGCTGTGACCCCAACGAACAATAAAGCGAGGACAATGTGCTGATATTGAATGCCGAAGAAGTCCGCCGGGCATTGCCGATGGAGGAAGCCATCCAGGCGATGAAAGGCGCCTACGCCTCTCTCTCTGAGGGAACGGCTGTTGTGCCGCTCCGGACGCGTCTGCCTATCCCAAACAGCGAGGCCCTCAGTCTGTTTATGCCTGCTTTTGTGGGTTCAGGCGATAACAGCGCACTGGCGATCAAGGCTGTCTCATTGTTTCCAACCAATCCCGCTCGTGGGCTCGCTTACATCCAGGCGGCAGTGCTCGTGTTCGACCCAGAAACCGGCCGGGCGATCGCACTACTCGAAGGAAGCTCGCTCACCGCAATCCGGACAGGCGCGGGCAGTGGTGCGGCGATCGATCTGCTGGCCCGAACGAATAGCAGAGTCGCCGCGATCTTCGGCGCGGGCACGCAAGGACGTACCCAGTTGGAAGCCGCGTGCACAGCCCGAGACATTGAAACGGCCTTCATCTTCGATCCAAGTCCGGACAAGGCTAATGCCTTTGCAGAAGAACTGAAGGGGAAAGGCTCAATCACGAAAGATATTCGCCTCGCTTCGAGTCCGAAAGAGGCAGTCGAAAATGCAGATGTTATTTGTGCAGCGACAACTTCCTCCAGGCCTATCTTCGAGGATGTCGATATCAAAGCCGGGACACATATATCCGCAGTCGGCGGATATAGGGCAGAGATGCAGGAAGTCCCAGCAGAGACTGTGCGGCGCGCAAGAGTCTTTGTGGATTCACGCTCTGCATGCCTGGAGGAAGCCGGGGATCTCATCCAACCCCTGCGCGCGGGACTGATCGATGAATCACATATCTACGCCGAATTGGGCGAGATCCTCTTGGGACGAACAGCAGGCAGGGGATCCGACCAAGAAATCACATACTTTAAGTCGGTAGGAATCGCGGTCCAAGATGCAATGGCCGCTCAAGTCGCCCTGGAGAATGCACGCAAAATGAATATGGGCCAGGAAGTGGATTTCTAATGGATATCCCGGCGACGGCAGATATCGTCATTGTCGGCGGGGGTGTCATGGGAGCAAGTGCAGCATTTCATCTGGCAAAGCGCGGTATTAAGAGTGTCGTGCTGCTCGAAAAAGAGGACCTATTCGGCACAGGCGCG
>DASTFG010000545.1:0-4352 GCA_035708785.1 Anaerolineales bacterium | reverse complement strand
GCCGCCCTGGATCAAGCCTATGTGGGTTTGAAGCCCTCCATTGAGCAGGGGATTGCAAGCGGCAAAGTGACAGTCAGCTAGCCAAATCGCGCCAACGACCTAAGGAATCTTGATGAAGAGATTGCTGCGCATCAGGGGCCTTAGCAAGTCGCCGGTTCTGTCCACTAAAACGAAGACGCACCCCGAGTGGAGCGCGTCTTGCGATGTCTTCCTGCCGGGCGATTATTGTGATGGTTCGAGCTCAATATAGATCCGTTTGTTGATCGCACCCTTGCTCTTGTAATCAACAACACGGATCGTGCCCACTTCGTTCGTATTGCGGACGTGCGTACCACCGTCGGCCTGAAGGTCCAGCCCGACGATCTCCACGGTGCGGACCTGGGTAATGCCCTCGGGCAGCAGATTGATCTTCGTGCGGATCAGATCGGGGATTTGGAAGGCCTCCTGGCGAGGCAAAATCTTGACCCGGACCTCGCGTCCCTGCGCAGCCTCCTTGTTAACCGTGGCTTCGATCTCCCGAACCAGCTCGCCGCGCATCGAGGCAAACTCAAAGTCCATGCGGCCTTTGCGCGGCTCCATGTCGCCGCCGGTGACGAGCGCACCGTAGTCGCGGAAAACCGTGCCGCACAGAACATGGAGCGCGGTATGGGTGCGCATCAACGCATAGCGCCGCGCCCAGTCCAGCGTCCCGTGCGCTGCGGAACCGATTGAGGGCAGAGGTGCATCACCGCTGAGAGAGTGAAGCACCTCCTCCCCCTGCTTCTTTACTTTGTCCACGCGATAGGTCACGCCTTCGATGGTCAGCATCCCAAAGTCACATGGCTGGCCTCCCCCGCCCGGATAAAAGGCAGAACGGTCCAGAACAACGGCACGCTCTAACGGCCAGACAGAAACAACATTCGCGTCGAACTCTCTTAGATAACTATCGGTTTGATATAACAATTCTGTCATCGCTGCTCCATTTGGCAAAGTGTACTCGCATTGGCGAAATCAGCCAATGGAAAAAACTTATGCTTAAGTTCGATTGACGAATCTGTAAACATCAGATTCCTTAGTGCGATGATTATTAGCGTTTGATTAGAATTTCACAAGTTGCTTGACTTTGATTTTGAATTTCTGTATAGTAATCTCGATATGAGAAGAAATGGCACGGCTGCCCACCGGCACGCGTGCCTTTTATTTGTTAGCACTTTATCCCAATCATTCAAGGAGCACCAATGATCCAGGTCAATGGTCTTACCAAGGACTATGGCACGCGCCGCGCCATTGAAAGCCTGACCTTCGATGCCGAGCAGGGGGAGATCGTGGGATTTCTCGGTCCCAACGGCGCAGGCAAGACCACCACAATGAGAATCCTCACGGGATATATGCCTCCGACAGATGGAACGGCCACAGTTGCCGGATACGATGTTGTCGAAGAATCGCTTGAAGTGCGCAGGCGAGTCGGATACCTACCCGAGACCGTGCCGCTCTATAATGATATGACCGCGCTCGATTATCTGAAGTTCATGGCAGACCTGCGCCACATTCCAAATTCAAGAGACCGCGCCTACGAGACTCTGGAACAGGTCAACCTGGGCGACCGGGCTGAGAGTTATGTCGGGACCTTTTCCAAAGGGATGCGCCAGCGCCTCGGACTTGCCCAGGCACTGATCCACCGTCCTGAGGTCCTGATCCTGGATGAGCCGACCATTGGCTTGGATCCCGCACAGGTGGTGGAGATCCGCAGTGCCATTCGCGAGATCGGAAGGGACCGGACCGTTTTGCTTTCCACACACATTCTGAGTGAGGCCCAGCAGATCTGTGACCGCGTCCTGATCATCAACAAGGGCAGCATCGTCGCCGAAGACACACCGGAAAATCTCCAGTCACGCCTGGTCGGCTCCCAGCGAGTGATCGTGCGTGTGCGCGGCGACTCGGATGGCTTAGCCAATAAGATCATGAAGATAAAAGGTGTGCGCGACGTGGAGCCGAAAACAGACGGTTCCATCGAATTCGAATTTGGTGCCGGGCAGGATGTCCGCCCGCAGGTGGCAAAAGCCGTCGTTCAGGGAGGCTATGATCTTCTTGAGATGAAAGCGGTCGGGCTGAGCCTGGAGGAGATCTTCCTCGAACTCACCCGCGACAATGCCGATGCCAAGAGAGTTTCATGAGGTCTCCATGCGAAATATCTGGACAATTGCAAAACGGGAGTATAACCATTACTTTATCAGCCCTATCGCCTATGTGGTCGCCTTTATGATCCTGCTTACGATCGGGGTCATTTTCGCCATCAATATTTATTTCTACATCCAGAACGCCTTCCAATCGTTCGGCCAGACGCCGGACCTATCTCCCATCACAGGGGCTTTTGCGTTTCTGCTCGTATTATCCGTTCCGGCGCTGACAATGAGACTGCTTTCCGATGAAGCTCGCATGGGAACGCTGGAACTGCTCCTCACGGCGCCCCTCCGGGACTTCGAGCTGGTCGCCGGCAAATGGCTTGGGGCTATGCTCTTTATTTTGACGATCCTAGCCGTAACTCTTGTCTATCCCCTCATATTGAATAGCCTTGTCGACCCCGGCATCGACCAGCAGCTCATGATGTCCTCCTATCTTGGGATTATTCTGATCGCCGCCTCATTTCTTGCGCTTGGCGTGGGAATCTCCGCTCTCTTTACCAACCAGGTGGCTGCATTCTTTGTCACGCTTGTCGTCTTTGTCTTTTTATGGTGGCTGATCGGTTTCCCGGCCAGCGTCCTGCAGGGAGGCGCCAGCCAGGTATTCCAATATCTCGACATGAAGACTCATTTCTATAATTCACTCAACGTCGGCAGTATAAAACTCGCCGACCTGGTGTACTATCTCAGCCTGATTGCCCTTGGCCTGTTCATCGGCACGACCGCGGTCGAGACTCGGAGATGGCGCTAATGAAGGAAAAGAAACACCAACCGGCCTGGCGCGCCTATAGCTATCTCGCCTTGGTCCTCGCCGTCCTGGCCTGTATCGCGACCTTTTTTCTCGCCATTATCCGCGGGCTGGTCTCGATGCGGGTCTTCACGGTCGCCAACACCGACAATCTGACCCGCTATTTACTGGTTAGCGCTGGCGTGATTGTCCTGGCGCTGGCCATCTATGCGATTTTGGAACCAGACCGTATCAGCCGGTTTATCTCCGGCAGGCAAGCGCGTTATGGAAGCAATGCGCTGATCATGAC
Organism: Anaerolineales bacterium; assembly: GCA_035708785.1. GTDB lineage: Bacteria > Chloroflexota > Anaerolineae > Anaerolineales > Villigracilaceae > Defluviilinea. Next base: position 1,156 of record DASTFG010000545.1, on the reverse strand, counting down.
CATCGCCTTCATCGGCATTCTGATCGTTGCGAATGTGCTTGCCTACCAGAATCCTGTCCCCATCGCCGATCTGACGGAGGATAACGTCAACACGCTTGCCCCCGAGCTGGTGGCGGCGCTGGAGACGCTCCCCGGAAGAGTAACGGCCATCGGATTCTTCTCTCAGAACATGGGCACCGAAAGCGCTGAACAGCTGTTAAGCAACATCAAGGCGAACAGCAATGGTAAGTTCGACTACCAGTTCATCGATCCTGACCGCGATCCGCAGGCCGCGCGCAACGCCGGGGTTACAGGCGATGGGAAGGTCCTGCTGCAAATGGGCGAACGCAAAGAGATCGCCACATTTGCCAGCGAATCAGAAATCTTGAAAGCGATGCTCCGCCTGATCAATCCGGATCAGCATGTCGTCTACTTCCTGACGGGTCACGGCGAGCGCGACATCGAACAGGGCGGGGACACCGCGATGACGCGCGCAAAGTCAACCCTCGAAAGCAAGAACTATGTCGTCAAGCCTCTCAACCTCCTGGTGGAGAACCAGATCCCGGAAGATGCCACGGTGATCGTCATCGCAGGACCTTTTAAACCTGTCTCTGAAAACGAAGTGAATTTATTGAAGGATTATCTCGCCGGCGGTGGCTCGCTGATCGTAATGGAAGATCCGACGGCGCTGACGGAGTTTGGCGAGGAAAGCGACCCGCTGGCCGAGATGCTGGCAAACGACTGGGGCATTGTCTTGAACAATGATATCGTGATCGATCTGCAAAGTCCCGAGCCGACCTACGCGGTATCGGTGATTCCATACTCGCCGCACCCGATCACATCGGGTATGAATAACCTGGCTTCTATCTATCCGTTCACGCGCAGCATTACCGCGGAGAATTCTGCGGAGGGACTTACGCTGACCAGCCTCGTAAATACGAGAGAGAATTCCTGGGGTGAAACCGATTTTCAAAGCCTGACCGGCGGCGGGCAGGTCGCCCTGGATGAAACCGAAGTGCAGGGGCCGCTGACGCTGGCTCTGGCCGCCGAGAATAACACGACCGAAGCTCGCCTCGTTGTGTTCGGTACCTCCGCCTTTGCGACGGATAGTGTGTTCGACGCATACGGAAATGGCGATATGTTTGTGAACTCGGTGGATTGGGCTGCAGAGCAGGAA
>DASTFG010000544.1:0-3474 GCA_035708785.1 Anaerolineales bacterium | reverse complement strand
AAGGAATAGAGCGTATCGATCCCGCCGTTGGCGTGCCGGATCTGATTGTATCTGACAATTGCCTTTTTGGAATATTCCACCAGCTCCATTTCATCGGCCGTCAATTTGCTTTCCATGCTGAGAGTATATCAAAAGACTCTTAACATCATCCTGCTCAGTCGAACGGGCCTGTGTTCCAGATAGAATTCGCGGCCCTCCCTATGATGACAGGGATGCGCCCGTCGAGGCCGGTCAGGAGCCCACGGCTCTTAAGGTCAGGGGTATCGGCTGACTTCTTCGCCCAGGGGGTTATAAAGAACGGCAGGGTCGACCTGGTTATCGCTCCACATAGCCTGGCCCAATCGACAGTCGAAGCCAGGGTTTCCCGTCCGTGACCAGATCCTTAGGATTTCATTCGGCTCCAGGGTTCCGCGCAGTCTACAGGTTTCGTTTCCCAGCTCAGAGACAAGCCGCCAGCCGCGCAGGTCCACCGGCGCCTGGGTAAGGTTCTGGATCTCCGCATACTCCGCTGCCTTATCGACATTGATAATCGTGACGGAAGGCGCGCTCGTCGCGGTCGCGGACGGCGGCAGCGCCGTGGGAGGAACAGTATCGGTGGGGACCGGTGTAAAGGTGGCAGCCGGTCTGGTTTGCGTAGGCGTAAGGGTTCTTGTCGGTGTAAATGTAGGGAACGTAGTCGGCACGAAGAGCGTTGAAGTCGGGAATGGAGTGAAGGTCGAAAATTCAAAGCCAAACAAGGGAGTAGGCGTTGCCTGAGTCCCTTCCGTCGGAAAAACAACCGGGCTTGGCACAGGACTGGGGGAACCGCGCAAACGCAACCCGGGGATCAGTATCGAGCAAAGACAACAAAACAGAAGCACAACGGAGCCGGGGATGAGTATTCTGACCAGTTGTCCCTGCCGGAGATATGCCGCTCTCAATTCGGCAAGAAATGAGTTCATTATTCACTTCACCACAAAATTCATGGTCCGCATCGGCACATAGATGACCTTCGTTACTTCTCTATCGTGCAGGAATTTTGCGATCCCGGGCTGTGATTCGGCCAGGCGGCGGATCTCCGCTTCGGCCGTCTGGTGGGGCACATCAACGGTCCCACGCAGCTTTCCATTGACCTGGATGGCAATCGTGACCAATTCCTCCAGCTCAAGAGCCGGATCATAAACCGGCCAGGAGGTCTTGTGAACGCTGTTTTCGCCGCCAGCCAATTGCCAGCAGCTTTCCGCGGTAAAAGGCGCATACGGCGCCAGGATCTGGGAAAAGGTCCGGAGTTCGTGCTCTGCGACTCTCTCGCGCTGATCGCCGCCGGATTCAGCCAGGTCCTGGAGTCGGTTCAGGGTCTCCATCATATGTGCGATGGCCGTGTTGTATTTGAACGAGGCCGTGTCTTCTGCCACGTCCTTCCCCAGCCGGTTGACCGCGGCCCTGACCCCGGGCCCAGACTCCTCACCCTGTCCTGCGTGATCTCGTACGAAGCGATGAAACCGGTCCAGGAAGCGCCTCACGCCCAGCAGTGCTCGTTCGTTCCAGGCCATCGTGGCATCATAAGGACCCATAAATAAAAGGTAGACGCGTACTGAGTCCGCTCCATACTGGTCCACATATTCCTGTGGAACGATGACATTACCGCGGCTCTTGCTCATGCGCTGGCCATCCGGCCCAAGGATCACCCCGTGCGAGAGGCGCCTGCGATAAGGCTCCGGATATTCGGGCGGGACGACGCCCAGATCGTGCAGGAACTGGTAAATGAAGCGCGAATAGAGCAGGTGCAAAGTATTGTGCTCGTCGCCGCCAATATAGACATCGACCGGCATCCAGTAGCGCAGCTTGTCCATGTCTGCCAGGGCGCCATCGTTATGAGGGTCACAGTAACGCAGAAAATACCAGTCCGAGCCGGCCCAGTTTGGCATGGTGTCCGTCTCACGCCGGCCGGGACCGCCGCACCTGGGGCAGGGGACATCGACCCATCCCGGTATGTTTGCCAGGGGAGATTCGCCCGTATCTGTGGGCTCGTATCGTTCTACTTCGGGCAGCAGAACAGGCAACTGGTCCTCCGGGACAGGATTCCAGCCGCACTCCCGGCAGTAGATCATCGGAATCGGCTCACCCCAGTAATGCTGGCGGCTGAAGATCCAGTCTCGAAGATGATAGGAAACCGCTCGCTCTCCCAGGCCCTGACTCGCCAGCCAGTCGATCGAAACCGGAATGGCATCTGAAGGAGATAAACCGTCGATCGGTCCGGAATTCACCACCCTGCCCTCCATCCCGGTATAAGCAGCCTTAGAGAAATCCCATTCCGCGTCAGCGTCTGGCAGGATGACCGGTTGGATGGGCAGCCCATACCGGAGGGCAAACTGGTGGTCCCGGTCATCGTGCGCGGGCACGGCCATGATCGCCCCGGTGCCGTAACTCGGCAAGACAAAGTCCGATATCCAGATGGGCAGCTCCCGGTTTGTCGCCGGGTGGCGGGCAGTCAGGCCGCTGAACACCCCTTCTTTCGGACGCGAGGCCTCCGTCCGCTCCAGCTCGGAGCGTTTGCGGGATCCCTCCACGTATTCGGCGACCTCGGGACGATCCATGACCTCCGGGACCAGAGCGTGTTCCGGTGCAATGACCATAAAGGTGCATCCCCACAGCGTATCCGGACGGGTGGTAAAGATCTCCAGGCTATCGTCACGGTCATTCACCTGAAAGCGAATCTGCGCGCCCTGCGAGCGGCCGATCCAGTTGACCTGGGCGGCTTTGACCTTTTCGATGAACTCGGTTTGCTCCAGGCCGGCGATGAGCCGGTCTGCGTATTGCGTGATGCGCACCACCCACTGGCTGATCCGGCGGCGGGTGACTTCGGTGCCGCAGCGCTCACAGTGTCCGTTGATGACTTCCTCATTTGCCAGACCCACCTTGCAGGAGGGACACCAATTGATCGGCATTTCCGCCTTGTAAGCCAATCCCTGTTCGAAGAGCTTGACGAAGATCCACTGGGTCCATTTGTAATAAGTCGGGTCTGTCGTATTGACCACGCGGCTCCAATCGAAGGAAAAGCCCAGGGCATTCATCTGCTCGCGGTAGTTCTCTGTGTTCGTCTTTGTGACGTCCTGGGGTTTTTGCCCGGTACGGATGGCGTAGTTTTCGGTCGGCAGGCCAAAGGCGTCCCACCCGATGGGGAACAGCACGTTCCTGCCCTGCATCCGCTGAAAGCGCGCATAGACATCGCCCCCGGTGTACGTGAAGGCATGCCCGATGTGCAAGCCCGATCCGGAAGGATACGGAAACTCGGTCAGAACATAGATCTTCTGCTTTTCGGAAAAATCCTCCGCCTGAAACTCTGCCATTTGTCCTCCAGCACCGGAAATTCGATCGAGCGGCCTGCTGCTCGATAAGATCATACCTTAATTTTGCTTTCGTTGTTCCGGGTAGGGTTTTTCTCCGCCCGCCGAGGCTGGTGAGCGGGGTTGCTCTTGGTCGTTTCGTGATCTA
>DASTFG010000543.1:0-7929 GCA_035708785.1 Anaerolineales bacterium | reverse complement strand
CGATCGATGGCAGCGATGACATGTTCTTCCGTAACCGCCATTTTGCGGATATTGTTCAGATGCCCGTCGTTCGTTTCGCCAACAACAGGATTCACACTCAGTACTTCTTCGTTGCCTTTTTGGGTCAGCGTCCAAGCGATGAGAGCTTCGGCGGTGCGCGGGACCGACAATGTATTTGTCAGCACGATCGGCGTTTCGATTTCACCCAGCTCTTCGATCTGGGTGGAGCCCATCAGTTTCCCAAACCCGTTCCCAACGACAATTCCTGCAGGGACCTTGTCTTGACAGATATTGCCTCCGTGCGGGAGGACCGCGGTCACGCCTGTGCGAATGTCATCCCCTTCGATCAGCGTGATATGCCCGACTTTGACTCCGGACACATCGGTAATGGCATTCCATTTCCCAACAGGCAATATCCCCGGAGCAATCCCCAGCTCGCGAGCGCGTTTGCGTGAACTGTGCATGCGTTCCTCCAGAGTGATTTTCAGCAGGCTTACATGCCCTGTTTCATTGCGTTAATCAGTGAATAAATTTCCCGCTTGTTCCAACCGGAAGGTTCCACCAGCTCCGCCGAGATCTCTTTGGCGGATTTTTCGGTCTTTAATTCGCGCTGAATGGCTCTCAACAATTCTTCTTCTGTCCAGCGCCCACCCTCCTCGGCCCTTTTTCCTTCCACCACCAGGGTAAATTCCCCGCGTGGGGGCTGGGATTTGGAATATTCCACTGCGGCGCTGAGATTGCCACGCCAGTATTCCTCGAACATCTTGGTCATCTCGCGCGCAATGCAAATACGGCGGTCTCCCAGGATGGAAAGCATATCCTCCAGGGCTTCAATAATACGGTAGGGAGATTCAAGAAAAACGAGCGTATATGGCTGATCTTCTGCTTCCTGCAAGCGTTTATGACGCTCGCTGGTCCTGTGTGGAAGATAACCAAGGTAGAGGAACGAGTCCGTCGGCAAGCCGGAAACGGTCAGGGCGGCGATGGGAGCCGATGGGCCGGGAATAGGTGTCACGTTGTAGTTGGAAGCGAGGGCAGCCTTCACTAATTCGTAGCCGGGGTCGTTGACGGCAGGCGTCCCCGCGTCCGAAACCAGCGCCACATCCCCCGTGGAAAGTTTTTCCAGGATGAAATCCAGTTTGTCGAGCTTGTTGTGCTCAAAATAACTGGTGACCGGTGTCTCGATCTCGAAATGTCTGAGGAGTTTGCCGGTGTGACGCGTGTCCTCTGCGGCGATCAGGCTGGCTTCACGCAGGGTACGGATGGCGCGCGGGGACATGTCTTCGAGATTGCCAATCGGCGTTGCGACAAGATAGAGTGTGCCCATGAAACGATTTTATCACTTGTGACAGGTGTATAATTTTTTGAACAGAACGGAGGCGCGATGATCGTCATCTCGGACATGATGGGCACATTGACCACCGGCTCACCGGTCCTTGGCCTGGTGGACTGGGTGAGACACAACCAGAGCAAGATCCAGGCGCGGCTCTACATGGCGTCCATTATGCCTTCCTACCTGATCGCGAAGCGCGGCTGGATCGATTGGCAGACGTGGGCACAGGGTCTTATGGTGGACAGCCTGAAGATGGTCCGGGATGCGACGCCGGAAAAGATGCGAGCTGTCGGCGAATGGGCAGTGGAACACGATCTGTGGAAGAAGCGTCGTGAGGATGTGATCGCCCGCCTCAAGGAGCACATTGCCGAGGGCGCCCGGGTGCATATCGCAAGCAGCGTCGTGGAACCGATGATCGAGCCATTTGCAAAGCGCATCGGCGCACAGACCATCGGTACACCCGTCGAGTATCAGAACGGGCGTGTGCGTGTGGCTGGTGATCTGGTGGCGCAGGAGCGCAAGATCGGGCAAGTCCTCAGCCGTCTGGGCGTCGACCGCGTCGACTTTGCCTACGGCGATACCGCCCAGGATGTCCCCTTGCTCGAGCATGCAAATCATCCGGTGGCGGTATACCCCGACGAGAGCCTAAAGACGGTTGCTGTGCAACGAGGCTGGGAGATTTTCGGTTCACGAGACGAGGAGTAGGCATTGAAGGATTTCAAAGTTCAGTTTTTCTACAATTCATCTCAAAAGAGCTGTTTTGCCGCATTAACACGGTTTACTAACACGTGTTACTCCGGTAGGGTTGGTCTGAGGGACGATTTTGAGAGATGTTCTATGTGCTTTAGACAGGAGACACGATGAAAATCAAAGGTATTGTATGGCTCGGTACACGCACAGACCGTTTCGAACAGATGACGGATTTCTGCCGCGATCTGCTGGGGTTATCACAAAGCACTCTCGAGCCCGGGTTTGCGGTCTTCGAGATGCCGAATGGCGACCTGTTCGAAGTGTTTGACACCCAGAAGTCGACGAACGCCTTCATGACCCATCCTGTTGCGGGTTTTCTGGTGGACGATATCGCGGCGGCACGGGCTGAGATGGAAGCCAGAGGCATCGAATTCATCGGACCGATCGAAGGCGATACGGCCGACTACAAATGGACACACTTCCGGGCACCGGATGGGTTCGTGTACGAACTAACGTATTCCACAGCACATCCATCCAGCGCGGCGTAAGCACGCATCATCCAGCCTCTGTTCATGCCGGATCATGCTGCCTTGTTTTGAGGCTATCATGATTTTCATGGCTGGTCGAGAAAGAGACAATAAAAATGGCCGCGAACAAAAATATTCTGATCAGCGGGGCAGGGGTCTCCGGCCTGACATTGGCGTACTGGCTTAGGAAGCGGGGCTTCTCTCCAACGGTCATCGAAAAGCGCCCTGATCTAAATGATCAAGGCTATATGATCGACTTCTACGGCTCCGGATATGACGTCGCCGAAAAGATGGGGCTGCTCGACGAGCTCCAGAAAAGATCAGACCAATATCCGGTATCAAAACTGGAATTTGTGGATCGCGACGGAAGCCCGCGTGCCATCCTGGATGTGGAGAAATTCAGGAAACTCTTGAATCACAGGTATTTTCCTCTTATGCGAGGAGACTTGGAAACAGTCATCCACGAATCTGTGAAAGGTGCTGTGCCAATCTCTTTCAACACGAGCATCACTGCATTGAAGCTTCAACCTGATGCGGTGGAGGCGGCTTTTAGTGATGGAAAAAGCGGAACTTATGACTTAGTAGTCGGCGCAGGTGGAATTCATTCCAATGTGCGGAAGTTATTATGGGGCGATGAAAGCCAGTTTAAGAGATTTCTAGGTTTTTATGTGGCATGCAGCGTGATTGACAATTTCCTCGGCACACAGGCTGCCTTCTATGGACACTTCGAGCCCGGTGTACAAACGACCGTGTATTCGATCGGTAATCATAAGCTGGCCACGTTCTTTGCGTTCAAGTCCGGGCCGCTGGAGGTTCGCAGTCGTGAAGGCCAAATGGATATCCTGACTAAGAGATTTGGCAATCTCGGCTGGATCGTGCCTCAACTGGTGGAAGGGACCAAGCATGCCGATGACTTTTTCTTTGATGAGGTCGCGCAGATCCAGCTCGATGCATGGTATCAGGAGCGCGTCGCTTTGGTAGGCGATGCCTGCCAGTGCCTGACTTTGCTTGCAGGCCAGGGCGCCTCCATGGGAATGGCAGGGGCGTATCTGCTCGCAGATGAGCTGTATAAGGCAGAGGGTGACTACAAAGTCGCGTTCCCCGCATATCAGCAGCAACTCCAACCGGAAATCATTCGCAGACAAAAAGATGCACGCGGGCTGGCAGGCTCCTTCATCCCTGACAGTAATCTAGCCATTGCCATGACGTATTTCTTTTTGAACATGGCCTTTTTGCCGGGCTTCCGTTCTCTGTTCAAGAAGCAGATCGGGGCGAGAAGCATTTTTAAGTGATGCGGAATTATCTTGCCTACTCCTTCAAAAACTTAACAACCTGCTCGTGAATCTCTCTGGATTGTAGGGCGCCTCTGTGACCTAATCCTTTAGTCTCGATGAACCGCGCATGTTTCCAGACTCGCGCAATCGCTCGGCTATCTTCCACAGGCGTGACATTGTCCGCCCGATCATGGAACATCAACGCTGGAATATGGATGCGAGGGGTTAGCGCCTCATTTGTAATGGAGTCCAATACAAAGGGTCCAAAGTTCTCGTAGATCATTGTACGCAGACCCTGCATGATCTCATCGGACAATTGAGCCAGCGCCTGAAAACGCGGCAGGGAGTCCATCAGCCGGTTGAACGAGCCGAAATACACTAAACGCGCCGGAGGCGGGAAATTCCGGTTGACCAGGGCATGAGAAGTAATCAGCGTGCCGAACGAGTGGGCGATGATTGCATGAAAAGGTCCCTCCCGCTGAGCGATCAAATCCATGGTGGGAGCGATCTCCAGTAAATTGGTCGTCTTCCCATCCGATTCGCCATGCGCGGGCTGGTCATAGGCCACGACGCGATAGCCCGCGGCGAGCAGCGGATCGACAAAGCCGGTCATCTGCGCCCGGGCGCCTCCCCAGCCGTGCATCAGCAGAACAGCAGGACCCTGGCCCCAGGTTGTGAGGGCCAATTCGCCGCCCTCGAATGGGATCCTGAAGGTGCTCCCGCGCCCAAGGATAGCCTGGTCCGCTGAATTGACTTCATACGGGCTTGGGCTGAAGAAAGCCCGATAGACCTTTTTGACAATTACTTGGGATTGGCTGGATGTTAAAGCCGACATGGGTTCTCCTCTGATTTACTATAGTAAGTTCTGACGATAAAAATTTACGCAAGCAGATCTTCTTTATGCTGCTGTACGACCGCCTGGAATTTCTTTGTCCCCAGGGCCCGCGCCATCTGTAAAGCGCCCTGCAGGCTGGAGAGGATCAAGGCTGCCTTGCTGGCCGGGTCGCCGCCGAAGTAGAACACACCTGCCTCTCTCCCCTCCTGCAGGGTAGCCTGAAGCCAGGTAAGCAGCTCACGGGTCAATGCCCGGGTCTGCTCACGCAACGGGGCGGAGAGAGAATTGAATTCGGTCTCCAGCGAGCCGGCCAGGCAGACCTTACCATTGTCAGCCCGCGTCTTGCTATATATGCTAAAGAACCAATCCAGTTTCTCCTGAGGGGGCAGGTTCTTGATGCGCGAATTGTTGATCCAAAGCTGGAAGCGGTCGCGGTAACGCTGAATCACCGCGCCCGCCAGCGCTTCTTTTGTCGGAAAGTGATAATGCACGGCCGCGTTCTTGACTCCCAGTTCCGCGGCGATGTGAGCATAGCTGAAGCCATTAAATCCCTTCTCCTGAATGAGGGACTCAGCCAGATCCATGATTGTCCTTTTGGTACTGGTGCCTCGAGCCATGATGATCAAATTTTACTTACTAATCAGTAAGTTTGTCAAGGAGATTACAGGGTTGAGGCGACAAATGCTACACGCCCAGATCCTCCATGATTCGCCGTGACACCAGGCGACCGGAGACCATGGCGGTCGGCATGCCGGTACCAGGATGCGTGCTGGCCCCCACAAAGTACAGATTTTGGTAACGGGGATGCCGGTTGGATGGCCGGAAGTAAGCCATTTGCGTCAGCCGGTGGGACAGCCCGTGCGTTGAGCCTCTTACCAGGTTATATCGTTCGCGCCACGTGACAGGGGTATACGTCTCTTCGAATTTGATGTGTGATTCGATGTCGGTAATACCAAGCGTCCGCAGCCGGCGAAATACATGCTGGCGCGCCTCATCTCGCAGCTCGTCCCACTGCCGCTTTGCGGCGTGCTCTCCATCCTCACTTAAATGCCCAACGGGAACGATCGCGGTCAGGCTATCCTGTCCATTTGGGGCCATGGCTGGGTCGACCCGAACTGGGGCGTGGATATACAGACTGGGGTTATGTGGCAGGCTCAGATCCCGGATGCGCTCGAAGTTTTCCCGATAATTATCTGCCAGAAAAAGGGTATGCGGGCCGAGAGCAGGATACGACTTATTCGCTCCCCAGAAGAAACTGACCACCGAACAGGAGAAGCGCTTCCGCGAGAGTGATTTGGCCATCCCATCCTTTGGCAGCAACTGCTGATAAACATAGGGCAGATCCGCATTGGCAAGGATTACATCCGCGTCGAGGCGCGCCCCATCGGCAAGCAGAACGCCTCGGGCATGCCCCGCGTTTGTATCAATGCGTTCCACTGCCAAGTTATAGCTGAACTCCACACCAGCCTGGCGGGCAAGATCCATGAGCGTCTCAACAATGCTGTACATACCGCCTTTGGGATACCAGACGCCATGTGCCAATTCCGTATAAGGCATCATCGAAAATGTGGCTGGCGCTTCAAACGGGCTCAATCCCGTGTAAATATCTTGAAACGTAAAGGCACTTTTCAAGCGCGGCTCATCAAAGTAAGCGGCCATATTGCGATAATGGTTGATGAATGGCTTGAGACCAAAGATAAGAGGCAGATTCTCCATGTTGATGAAATCAGAGAACCGACGGAAATCGCGGTTGACCAGTTTTTCCACAACCAGCTGGTAATGCCGTTCACCCTCTTGTAAGTAACGCACCAAGCCTCTGAAACTTCCCAGCTCGATTGCTTCCAACTGTTCAAGCATCCATTGCATATCGGACGTGAGCACCAGCTGTCTGCCATCGTCAAAGACCAGATGATAGGTTGGGTCGACGCGCCGCAGCTCGAGCCGTTCGTTCATCGAAGCTCCCAGGGCACGAAATTCTGCTTCATACAACAGGGGCATGACAAAAAGGGTAGGACCCGTGTCAAAATGATGGCCCTCACGGCTGAAACGGGCACAGCGCCCACCAGGGCGCGCGTTCTTCTCCAGGACTATGACATGCAGCCCACATCGGGCAAGATGGGTAGCCGCAGTGATCCCACCGATACCCGCGCCTATAACAATCACGGATTTTGTTTTCATCGTTTACTCAGCGGATGCGAGATGGTCGGGGAAGGGAGGACCCCTCCCCTTGCCAGTTCAACATGGATGAAAACGTCAACCAGCTCATCTGTAACCCGGTCCGTGCGCTTTTCCTTTCCTCATATTGCGGGCGAAGGAGATATTTTTCCTGTTCAATGGTATCCAACAGCCACTCGAAGCGCGAGACATAGGCAAAGCATGCCAGGCGGCAACGCGGGTTCTGGACTCGTGCAAAATAACGTTTGCCTGCCCGGAAATATTCGCGCGCCAGCTGCACTCGACTCTTCACCCAGCTACGATAGGCATCGCTCCGCACATCCTGTGGCGCTATATGATCCTCTTCAAGCACTTCGCGCGGGATGTTGTAATACCCGGCCTGCAGGTCAGCAAAGGTATCTCTCAACATGTGAGTAATGTGCGCGGCAGACACAGCCAGATAACGTGTCTCATCATGAGGGGCAAAATCATCATGGCCGATGAAGTAGTGTATGCATTCCATGACCGCGCTTGCGAGCCAGCGCGTATACTCGTTCAATCCGACCTGCGAGATCAATCGGCCGCGGCGTCGGGCATCAAAATCCATCACCTGCATCATGTTGCGGAGATAGAACTGCAAACCACTGTTCTTTTCCTGATCATGCCGGACCAGCTCGACCAGCATTGATTCCTGGATATTTGCATCGCCCGGCATCTCACCCCGATAACATTTTTCAAGCAGCGATTCCTGCCGCGCGAGGAACGCTGTCCGTTCAGCTCCTGTCCCCGACTCTGTGTCGAGGATATCGTCCATCCAACGGAAGTATCCGTACGCCCGGTATGCGTCGTCGATACGGTCGCGATCTACCAGGAAACGGATCGTGTAATAGGTCTGTTTGCTGGCAGCTTTCGTGATCAATGAAGCGGGAGTTGTAATCGTTTGATTCACCTTATCATCCTTTCCATTCGTATTTATGTCCTTTGATCCCTTACACGGGTTCAGCCTTTTTTATCGCCTCTGCGATCGAAGTGGCCCAGGCAACGATAGCATCCCAATCCCGAAAGTCGCCGAATGGTTTTTTGACAAGGCTCTTGATTGCCCACTTTTCAATGGAG
>DASTFG010000542.1:0-8848 GCA_035708785.1 Anaerolineales bacterium | reverse complement strand
CAATATATCTCAGGCTTACCGCCGGATCTTGAGCTGCGGAAAGATGATCGAGACATCGCACGGGCCGATCCAGTACACCGAATTTGGTGAGGGACCTCCCATGTTGATCGTACATGGAGCGGGCGGCGGGTATGACCAGGGCGAAAACTTCGCGAAGTTAATCGGCGGGAAGTACCGCTGGATTGCTCCCTCCCGTTTTGGTTTTCTCAGTGCGCCCATACCGGAGGGTGCCAATTCTTGGTTGCAAGCCGATGCCTATGCCTCTCTCATGGATGCATTAGGGATTGCGCGGGTTGGCCTGGTAGGCGTTTCGATGGGTGGACCTTCCTCCCTGTTGTTTGCTTTGCAATATCCGCATCGAACCACATCACTGGTATTGATCAGCGCTGCCAGCCATGCCATACCACCCCGCCCTGCCATTCTCGCCGCGCTCTTCAATCTCTTTCTCAATGATTTTGTTTTTTGGTCACTCGTGCGCTTAAGCCCACGTGAACTTCTCGTTGCGCTGGGAGTTCCCGCACAGGTTCAAAAACAACTCTCTCCCGAGGAGGTGGTTCAGCTACATACTTTCTTAGAGTCCATAATTCCGATGGGCGCCCGGCGAAAGGGACAGAAGCTGGAGCAGCATATGTCGGAATACGATGCCGGGCAAATCAAAAAAATTCAAGCGCCTACCCTCGTGCTGCATGCGCCCGACGACACCCTCGTCTCGTTCGAGCAAGCAGAGTTTACTGCCAGGAATATCCGTGGGACGCAGTTCATCCCTATGGAAAAAGGTGGTCATCTCGCCTTGATGCTTAAAAGCAACACCAGCGCGAAAGAGAACGTGCTGAATTTCTTAGACCGATACAACAATCCTGAGCTAACAGGATTGCCAACTATGAAAATCAAAGGAGATCTCGTATGTGGAAACTAATTCTCGCTCTGTTGGTGCTTGCCGCACATCTCAACCTTACAGCCATTGTCCCTCTCCAGGTTGGGGATGCCCCACCGCCCTGGTGGGTAGGTGGCATGCTCTTTTGGCCCTTTAATGTGCAAACGCGCACTCTTATACGTGGAGATCTACTGAACACTCTCACGCCCATCCTATCAATCACGTCAGCCATAGTGTTCCTAATGGCAGCGGCAGCTCTTTTGCGCAAGCTGGTGCCTGAACAGTGGTTCGTGTGGCTGATCGTGGCCGGTGCGGTGCTCTCGATCGTGCTACAAGTGATCTGGTTCTCTGGATGGGCTATTTTCCCACTCCTAGTGGATATCGCACTGCTATGGACTGTATTTGGCCAGCACGTCACCGTTCGCAGTCTGCGCGTGTAAACGACAAGATATCAATACCTGAACTACCGAGAAGCTCACCCTAACCAAGGTGATCAACTCAACTTCATGTCGCTCAAACATAAATTTGGAGGCTTGTTATGAATACAAGTGCCGTTCTTGAACCCGTTAGAGCTCAGAGGCAAGGCACTTTGGAGGTCAAAACCCTCATCCCATTTCTGGCGCTCAGCTTCGGTATAAGTTGGGGTGCCATCGCCCTTCTCATCCTGTTTGCCGATCAGATCACCGCCCTCTTCGGTGAGATCAGCTCAAGCAACCCGTTGTTCATCCTTGCTGTGTATGCACCCGGCCTTGCTGGAATATTCCTGGTCTGGCGACATTACGGGCTGAGGGGCTTAGGAATTTTCTTTCGACGCCTGACGCTCTGGCGCGCCCCAGCCCTGTGGTGGCTGTTCCTCATCTTTGGCATTCCCGCCATCGTCTATGCAGCCGCGGCTGTGAAGGGCACGATCAGTGATCCATTTCCCTTTTCTCCATGGTACCTGGTGCTGCCAGCGCTCGTCCAATCCTTGTTCCTTGGCCCAGTAGGAGAAGAATTTGGCTGGAGGGGACTCGCCTTACCTTTATTGCAACGTAAATTCTCTCCGTTCTGGGCCAGCCTGATCCTCGGCGTCATTTGGGCGATCTGGCATGCTCCCGCTTTTGTCCTCAGCGGGACTCCGCAGAGCGCCTGGTCTTTCGGGCCGTTCTTTCTGGGACTCGTCTCAATTACGGTCATCTTGACGCCCTTGTTTAACGCCTCACGCGGCAGTCTGCTGATCGCTATCCTGTATCACCTGCACATGATGAACCCCATTTTTCCCGATGCCCAGCCCTGGGACAACTTCTTGTTTGCCATCGCCGCCGGGATCATTGTTTGGCTGAACCGCGACACAATGTTCAAACGTGGGAATGGCGTAACCGATGTGCTGAAAACAGAGGACAGATAAAAAGCCGATGAAAACCCTTGTAAAGCTCGAAGAGCTAGCCCTGTTTCTTTTCTCGATCTACTTGTTCTCTCTCCTGCCTTTTTCCTGGTGGGTGTTCCCAGCATTCATCCTGGTACCCGATGTAAGTCTGCTCGGGCTTTTGGCAGGCAAACGGATTGGCGCCATTAGCTACAACTTGATTCACCACAAAGCGGTTGCACTGATCGCCTATATGATGGGCAGTTTGCTTGGCATCCCGCTTTTGTCTCTGATTGGTGTCCTGTTATTCGGTCATTCCAGCTTTGATCGCGTGTTAGGTCTACGTCTTATGGACCTCAACCCACAAAGTAAACCGGCTCTTGAGTCAATCAGCCAGGGAGCATGAAATACGTTTCGCCCTAATGGAAAGGAGGTATGGGATGGACAACTCAAGATCATTAGATGGCAGAGTCGCTCTCATCACCGGTGGCACGTCGGGAATTGGGTTTTATACTGGGCGCGCCATCGCTCGTCTCGGCGCGGTGGTTTATATCACCGGGCGTGACCCCAATCGGGGACGGAATGCCCAGGCAGAGATACGCAAAGCTGCGGCTCATGGCAGAGTGCATTTTATTTGCGCGGACGCCTCGACTGTTGCCGGGAATCGGGAATTGGCACGCCGCATCGTTGAAGAAACTGATCACCTTCATATTCTGATCAACAACGTCGGTGGGCTTTACAACGATCGCTGGGAGACGGACGATGGCTATGAGGCGACGCTGGTGATGAATTTCGTAGGTTCATTCGCCCTGACTGAAGTTCTCCTGCCCATATTACGGCAAAGCACTCCGGCGCGGATCATCAATGTCACCTCCGCCGGATTCACAATGTGGAAAGGCGATCTATTCACAGATATTCAATCTTGTGAGACGTATAACGGTTCCGATGCCTACAGCCGGTCTAAATATTTGAACCTGCTTTGGACTCTGGCACTGGCACGTCGCTTGGAAGGCAGCGGGATTGTCGTGAATGCACTGCATCCAGGGACCGCTTGGACAGCCATGACGCAAAGCAACGAGCCGCGCATCTTACCTGCAGGTATGCGAAAGATTTGGCCCATCTTCCGTCTCATCCAGCGCACTAGCTCTCCAGAAAAAGCTGCCCGCACCTCGATCTTTTTGGCGAGTGCACCCGAGGCAGCCAATTTCAACGGTCAATACTTCGAAAGCAGTACACGCCCGAAAGCTTTGAACGCAGAGGTCATCGACCAGGCGAAGCAGGAAAAAGCCTGGGAATTAGGCGCTTCGTTAGTTCGCAATGCTGTAACTGCTATTCCTTTTGAACCTGAGCCTGTTGCCTAGCGAGAGATGATCATGGACACTCCCCAAAACAATATTCACCGCTTTCTCTATTTCTATTTCAATCGGAACGAACCAGAAAAGATTAGGCAAGTGGTTCCAGCACATGTGGGGTATTGGAAATCAGCGAATCTATATGGCTACATTGGAGGTCCCTTCGCAGACCGAACAGGCGGATTGATCTCTTTTGTTGCTTCCAGCCTAGAAGAAGCGACAACGATTATTCATCAAGACCCGTTTGTTTTGAATGATTTGATCGATCAGAAGTGGATCAAAGAATGGATTCCTGAATAGATCGGAGATAGCTGGGATATCGCCATGAAAGAAACATCGATCGTCGGACGGCCTTTGCCAGCTGTGAAGCGCACCCACCGGCCTTACCCACCGAGCTGGATAGACCGCCTCAATGATTGGGTGAACCGCTTACCTGTACCGCCTTGGCTGTTTTATCTCTGCCTATGGCTTCTCTTATTGATCATTGCTAAAAGTGGCAGCACGTGGCTGGATGAAATAAGCCCTCGTGAGAGGCATTCGTGGATCTACGTTCCTTTTTCCCTTTACGGGGCTTACTTCCTGGCAGCCATCCATTATTTGGATACATGGGCCAAAACAGCCTGGAATGCTTTCCGGTCAGCACTGAATGTAGATGAGGCAGAACAAGCTTTACTGTTTTACCAGTTGACGACCATGCCTGCTAGAACAATATGGGTCTTAACGGCAGTCACGTTGGCAAGCGTGGTCTTTCTTACCCGACCGCTGATCACACCCCTTTTGGAGGCAATGGGGCTTTTCCATCAGTCCCTCCTTCCAACTCTCGTCGATCTAGGGATATTCTACTTTAATGCGTTGATCGTTGTGGTTTTTATTTACCATACCTTACGCCAATTGAGGTGGGTAAGCAGAATCCACAAAGCTGCCACCCGCATCAACCTTTTTCACCTGCGCCCTTTGTATTCTCTTTCCGGATTGACTGCACGGACGGCCGGAATCCTGCTTCTCGTTGGATATACTGTCCAACAGCAGGCTGGAAATCACGGCGAACTGACCTCTGATCCCTATGTCCTCCGAATAAGCATACTCTTCACCCTTATATCCACGGTGCTTTTTTCTTTGCTCGCAGTGGCAGTTTTCCTTTTACCCTTGCTCGGCTTACATCAATTATTGGTGCGTGAAAAAGAGCGTTTGCAGGCAGAAGCGAACTCGCGGCTTCAAGCACATATTCAGGAATTGCACCGGCGTATCGATGCCTGCCAGTTAGAGGACGCCGATGCCATCAACAAGCACATGGCTAGCCTGGCGTTGGAGAAAGATATCTTAGCCAAGCTACCTACTTGGCCCTGGCAGCCCGGGACACTCAACATCATCCTGAGTGCCGTGTTTTTACCTATCGTTCTCTGGTTTCTGCAACAGGTCCTGGAGCGTTGGGTAGGTTTCTAATAAGGGCATTTTGAACCGGGGTTTCCGGCAACCCTGAAAACGCCTGTTACGGCGTCGAGTGATCATCTATAAAATGGGCCACCAACCATGAAGAAAAATGTATGGATCACGGGTCTGATCGGGAGTGCCGCAGCTCTTACACTCCTTCACCGCTATGGAAAGCACTCCGGAGCAACCTGGTCGGAATTCCGACAGCCGTTGCCGGGCGATGAGGTTGTTCCGCATCCCGATCTGGAGATCACAAACGCCATTTCGATCCGCGCCCCGGCCGAAAGAATCTGGCCTTGGCTCGTTCAATTAGGCTATTATCGCGGCGGCTGGTTTACCGACAGCACCTGGAAGGATTGGGATTACTACCCCGATCGAATCATGCGCTTCTTCGTCCGCGAGGAGGTCGAGAAGTCGGGCTATGGCCACCGGGATGCGCCGACCGCCAGTCAAATTGTTTCAGGGTTCCAAGACCTGAAAGTCGGGGATGTTGTGCTGGATGGACCTCCCGGGACGGCATTCTTTACCGTGGCTGCCATCCAGCCAAACAAGTTCCTGGTCCTGCACTCGGACACGCACCTTCGCTTTCTATTTCCGAAATCCGTCCGCGAGAATCCCAGAATCGGCATCGGAGGCGAATTTACTTGGGGTTTTTTCATCCAGGAAACCGGGGACACCCACACGCGGCTGCTCTTACGAACGCGCGGCAGAATACAACCTTGGTGGTATCGAGTTTTCATCAACACCACCATCCCAATTGCGAATATTTTTCTGTCCCGCAAGATGCTGAGTGGGATCAAACAAAGCTCAGAACAGTCCCCCCGAAGGGAAACCAATCCTTCATCGTAACGACAGGAGAGCATTATGCTTCACTTCTTGATTGGTCTGTTCGTGATTCTGCACGGCCTGGTTCATTTGTGATACTCACTTTGAGTCACAGGTTGGTCGAATTTGGGCCAGAGATTGGGTGGACTGGCAGATCGTGGATCTTATCCCACCTTCTTAGCGATTCAGCCACTCGCACCCTGGCCAGCGTCCTCTTTATCTTGGCTGCAATCGCTTTTGTGATCAGCGGAATCGGGATCCTTGTTCGTGCAGAGTGGTGGACGATGCTGTTAGGCTCGGCTGTTTTTTCCTCCGCGATCCTGCTTCTGTTCTGGGATGGAAGCATGCAACCGATCGTGAAGCAGAGAGTGATCGGCTTTCTGATTAGCATGATCACGCTGCTTGCGCTGCTATGGTTCAAACGCTCCACCTTTGCGTTTTAGCTAAGCAATATGACTTCGGTTGAGAAGGTTGACTTTAGGCCAGAGTTGTGGCCTGACCGCTCTCGGGAACCTACGCCCGGGCGAGCGCCCCTCTTCGAAGATGCCAGTTCAAGTCCTGCTCGGTATAGTTGGCTGAGCTTGAGAATGCTGGAATCAACGTCGAAAGGAAAGTAGCAATGTCACAAATCTTGATTACCTTATCCATATGGTTACATGCCCTGGGGACAGTCATCTTCATCGGTCACTACCTCTTGCTTTCCCTCATTTATCTGCCGGCCCTTGAGAATGAGGATCGGACATTCCTGAGCAAGATCTCCAAGCAGAGTAGACGCTGGCTGTACCTTTCCTTGCTGGTATTCGCCATTACTGGTATTTATCTCACTTTTGTTGATCCAAATTATCTGGGGTTGGCAAATTTCCGCAACCTGTGGGGAATTCTGATGCTGCTCAAGCATCTGCTGATCTTGGGGATGATCGTGATGGGTTTTTGGTTCAACGCCATCCTGCGGGTAGGACCGATGATGAGCTCGAATAGCGGCGCACTGCAAGCCGCCAGCCGCTTTCGCTTGTACTCGAACCTGATGGCTATTTCCGGTGTCCTCGTCCTACTTTTGACAGCCATCGCGCAGGTTGAATAATAAATAAGGGATGAGACCTGTCAAGTCAAGGTAGTCCTTCGACACAGGTATCCACCCATCCACTTGACCAGGGTAAAGACCCCTCCAGCGGCGGGGGAGTCTTTTGTCTGGTTATTCTATGATGGAAACTATGGAAAATGTACATCCTGACCTCGAGCTCGCGGCCTCCATCACCAGAGCCGCCAGCAGACAGACCTATTGGACCATCCGCTTCCTGGCAGACCGTGACCGCGCCGCCGATGCCTATCGGGCCTATGCCTACTTCCGCTGGGTGGACGATGTCCTCGATGCAGGATCCGGTTCACAAACCGGGCGAAGCGCTTTCCTCCATCGCCAGAAATCCCTTCTGGAGAGCTGCTACCGGGGCAAGCCGCCGTGTGAGGCCGATCTTGAAGAGTGGATGCTCATCGAGCTGGTCCGGCGCGATACCCAAAAGGACAGTGGCCTGCAATGTTATCTCCGCCATATGATGGCGGTGATGGCCTTCGATGCCGAACGCCGCGGCCGGCTGGTCTCACAGGCCGAACTGAACGAGTACACGCGCTGCCTGGCAAGCGCGGTGACCGAAGCCCTGCATTATTTCATCGGCCGCGATTGTTCTGCGCCTCACGATGAGACGCGCTATCTGGCGGTGTCCGCGGCCCATATCACGCACATGCTGCGGGATACATTCGACGACCTCCGGGCCGGGTACTTCAACATCCCGCGCGATGTGCTCGCCGCCAACCACATCACGCCGCAGGACGTGCACAGCCGCGCCTACCGGGCCTGGGTGAGGAGCAGGGTGAAGCTGGCGCGGGCTTATTTCCAGGCAGGCAGGGAGTATTTGAGACAGGTCGAAAACGCGCGCTGCAGGCTGGCCGGCTTTGCCTACATCGCGCGCTTCGAATGGCTCCTGAACACCATTGAGAAGGAGGGGTATTATCTCCGGCCGCAATACGACGAGCGAAGGAGTTTCCGCAGCGGTTTGCGGATGAGCTGGCTTGCCCTCTCATCGATGATGAAGCTCCGCCGCGCCGAAGTCTCGACGAAGAAAGGGTTCGGGAATCTCTTTTTCGGGCGCAGATAAACGCGGCTGAAGGTTGAATCTGGACTCAAGAAATGCATTCTGAGACTACAAAAGGAACGTATGAAAACAAAATCTGTGATTGTGATCGGCGCGGGGATCGGAGGGATCACGGCCGCGATCCATCTTGCAAAGCGCGGCCTGCACGTGACCGTCCTGGAAAAGAACTCGCGCCCGGGAGGCCGCTGCGACCGCGTCAGCCGCGACGGACATCACTTCGATACCGGCCCGACCCTGCTCGTCATGCCTTTGCTCTACGAGGCCGAATTCCGCAGGCTAGGCACCTCCATGCACGAGGCCCTGGACCCGCAGCGCGTCGACCCGACTTATCATCTCGTCTTCGACGATGGCAGCCAGCTTGCGCTCACCTCGGATCTGAAATCCATGCAGGCCCAGCTCGAGTCCATGCAGCCGGGGAGCTTTCAGGGCCTGCTGCGTTACTTGCAGGAGGGTGACCGGCATTACCAGCTCGGCGTCGAGAAACTGGTCAACCGCGACTTCCGCGCCGCCTCCGACTTTTTCAATCTCGGCAACCTGCCACTGCTTTTCCGTTTGAAGCCGCTGGTCAACCATTACCGCAACATGTCGGCCTACTTCGAAGACCCGCGCCTGAAGGCCGCGTTTACCTTCCAGGATGTGTATATGGGCCTGAGCCCGTTCGAGGCGCCCGCCACCTTTTCGATGATGTCCTATACCGAGCTGGCGCACGGCGTCTTCTATCCCAGAGGCGGCATGTATCGCGTGACGGAGGCGCTTATGGAGCTGGCCCGCGCGGCCGGCGTGGAGTTCCGGTTCAATGCTCCGGTGGAGCGGATCGACGTCAACGCCGCGCACGCCCGCGGGGTCGACCTGCCGGATGGCCGCCTCGAGGCGG
>DASTFG010000541.1:0-5137 GCA_035708785.1 Anaerolineales bacterium | reverse complement strand
GGAAACTGGCTCACCGTCTGCGCGTAGACATATCCAGAAAAACGCGTCCCTCCTGTTTGATCGCCGGTGGAGAAACAACGGTGACGCTACAGGGCAACGGTAAAGGTGGAAGGAACCAGGAGCTGGCATTGGCCGCGGTCGCTGAGTTAGCGGGCGTGCAGGATATCATGCTCATCTCACTCGCTACCGACGGCGATGACGGCCCCACAGATGCGGCCGGCGCGGTCGTAACGGGTGAAACCGCACAAAGGGCCGAGTCGTTTGGGCTGCGCGCGGCAGACTATTTATCCAGGAATGACGCCTATCCCTTTTTCGAGGCCCTGGGCGATCTGCTGAAGACAGGTCCGACCGGGACGAATGTCAACGACCTGATCCTTCTGTGCATTCTGTAACGAGCGCATTGACAAGGATTGCTTTCGTCATATAATTGCTCTGTTCGTCAAATCATTCCAGCGTACAACGCCGCGATCCGCGCTGGTCTCCCGAATTTGCGAGCACACTCCCTCTATGACTTCCAACCTAGCCGACCCAGGGATGATGCGTAAGCGACCCGGTTCCTTGCACACGGAATTCTTTGGTTTCTAAGGCGGAATAGCGCCGTTCCGCGGGACGGATTTTTTCGCCTTTATCATTTAATTAACACCATCCCTCTCACGAAAGGAGGTGATCGCGCAAGAAATAAGCGTTGTCAATTGCGTTAGGCTGTTCGAAAATCTAGGAAGAAAAGGAGAAGAAAGAAATGTCCAAAAAGATGTGGTATAGCCTGACCGCTATACTCGTTATTTCAACGATCGTCCTGTCGGCCTGTGGTCCTGCCACAACCGAAGCACCTCCTGTGACTGCGCCTCCTGCCACAGAAGCTCCCATGACGGAGGCCCCTACAGAAGCTCCTATGACCGAGGCGCCCACAGAAGCGCCCGCGACGGGGGCGCCGGCGACGGGCCAGGTAGAAATTTTCTCATGGTGGGTTGGCGGTGGTGAGGCGGCCGGTCTGAACGCGATGACGGAGGTCTTCAACGAGCAATATCCCGATCTTGAGTTCGTGAACGCCGCGGTGGCGGGCGGCGCTGGTACCAATGCACGCGCGGTGCTTGCCAGCCGTTTACAGGCGGGTGATCCGCCGGATTCATGGCAGGCGCATGCCGGCCAGGAAATCATCGGCACATATGTGGCAGCCGGTCAGGTGGCTCCGCTGAATGAGTTCTTCGAAGAGACGGGCTTTGCCGATGTTCTACCGGAGACCCTGCTCCCCCTGATCTCACAGGATGGAAGCCCGTATTCGGTGCCCGTGAACATTCACCGCTCGAATGTGCTTTGGTACAACCCGACTGTTCTCAGCGAAGCGGGTGTGGAAGTTCCCACCACCTGGGAGGAGTTCTTCTCAGCCTGCGATGCGATCATGGCTGCCGATAGGACCTGCCTGGCGCTCGGCCCACAGTGGACTGCCATGCATCTGCTTGAGAATGTAATGATCGGCTCCTTGGGTGCGGAAGGCTGGAACGCGCTCTGGACGGAGGGCGCCGACTGGAGCAGCGCAGAGGTGACTGCGGCTCTGGAAAATTTCTCCAGAGCGCTCACCTACACCAATAGCGACGCGGCACAGTTGGCCGACTGGCAGCCCGCTGCCCAACTGGTCACGAACGGCGACGCTGCATTCAACATCATGGGCGACTGGGCCAATGGCTATTTCGAGAATCCCGACCCCGATGGGCTCGGTCTGACTCCCCATGAGGATTTCGATTGGGCTCCCGTGCCGGGTACTGATGGGATCTTCGTGTTCCTGTCCGATAGCTTCGTCTTACCCGCGAACGCGCCGAACCCGGAAGGGACCAATGCCTGGCTGACGGTTGCCGCCTCCAAGGAAGGTCAGGAAGCGTTCAATCCCGTCAAGGGCTCTATCTGCGCCCGCACGGACTGCGATCAATCCCTCTTCAACGAGTATCTGCAGTCGGCGGCGGCTGACTGGAGTACGGATACCGTGGTCGGTAGCCTGACCCATGGCGTGGTCGCCAACGATGCCTGGAAGAGCAGGATCGATACCGCTCTGGGACTCTTCCTTGCGAACCCGACCGACGTCGCCGGCTTCCAGGCCGCTCTGGTCGAGGCCTGCGCCTCCGACGGCGTATGCCAGTAAATAGATCGATGGATATGTAAGACAATGGGCGGCTCGCTACCGGGCCGCCCATTTACAATTATTCATCCATATGTTGTGGAGACAACAAAGTGTACGCCGCCTCGACCAGTTTGAGTACAGCGTGCCGCATGCCTGCTTAGCTTTATATTTGGATTTCAACCTTCAAATCGATGTGGAGAGCAAAATGGGCTCACTGGGAATCACCTTTCACGGCAAAACCTGGAGAACCGCAAAACGATTAACGAGACAAGCGGTAAAATAACGTATCGTAAGGCACAATCCGAAGGACAAAGAGGTAATCCATGACTCGCAGTTTTTCTCTTCGCATGCCACAGCTCATTCTGGCGATCGTGTTGATGCTCGCGGGGATCCTCTCCATCCGCTTTCTTTCCAGCGCGGAACTGGAATTTGCTGGAAGCAATCTCACATCTCTTGGGCTGTTGATCAGCGGGCTTGTCTTTTATGCGGGTGTACTGGTAATCGTTTCCAAGTTTGAGAATGAGACTCTCCTCTCGATTGCTCTTCTGTTCCCGTCCATTGTGGCCGTTGCCATTTTTGTATATGGTTTTATTGGATGGTCTGTTCGGGTCTCGCTCAGCCGGTGGAAGGGACTTAATCCCGATTACACCTGGGTGGGTTTACAACAATACACCAATTTGATCTTTAATGACCAGCGCTTCCTGATCGATATCCGCAACACAGCCGTGTTTACGGTTGGCTTTATTCTGGGCTGCCTGCTCCTGGGGCTGGGACTCGCGATCTTGCTGGATCAAAAACTGAAGGGCGAAAGTCTGTTTCGAAGCATTTTTCTCTTTCCTATGTCGATCTCCTTCATTGCCTCCGGTGTGGTCTGGGCCTGGCTCATGAATCCGGCCACCGGAAGCCGGACAACCGGTCTTAATCTGCTTTTCCAAAATCTGGGGCTTGATTTTCTCATCAGTACATGGCATGCCACGCCCCCTCCCTGGGGTATGGCGTATACGGTCATCCCTGCCGTCTGGCAGCTCTCGGGGTTTGCTATGGCGCTCTATCTGGGCGGCATCCGCAGCGTTTCTGAGGAAATTCGGGAGGCGGCGCGGGTGGATGGGGCGACCGAGTTCGAGGTGTATCGTTACGTGATTCTTCCGATGCTCAGGCCGGTCACCCTCAGTGCGGTCATTATCCTTGGACACATGTCTCTGAAGATCTTCGATCTGATCGTCGCGCTTGGACGCAAGGACCAGCGCCTCGATGTGCCCGGCATTTATATGTGGACAACGACATTCGATGGCACGAACTACGCGCAGGGCGCGGCCATAGGCATCCTGATGTTGATCAGCGTGGCGGTCCTGGTTGTTCCCTATCTGGTTACCAGCATGAGGGCGGAGGCAGAGCTATGACCCGCAACCTGGGAGTCCGATCCCTGTTTTATCTGGCACTGCTTGCGCTCGCTGTCTTCTACTTGCTGCCTGTGTACTTGATGGTTCTGACAGGATTAAAGCCCTTCAGTGAAGTTGACTTGAAAACAATGTGGGACCTGCCAACCAGCGGCCTGCGGATCGAGAATTTTATTGCGGGTTACCGGCAACTGGCCCCCAACCTGAGGAACAGCCTGGCGATGGTGATTCCAGAGGCACTTCTGTCGGCTCTCCTGGGCTCATTCAATGGATATCTGCTTTCCAAGTGGAAGTTCCGCGGTTCGAACGTGATCTTCACATTGATTCTGTTTGGGATGTTCATTCCTTACCAGAGCATCCTGATCCCGCTGGTGAAGTTCATGCAAGCCATCAACCTGTACGGGGACCTTCCCGGCCTGATCCTGGTGCACATTATCTATGGCATTCCCATCACCACGCTGATCTTCCGCAATTATTATGCTGGGATTGGGTCCGAGATTGTCGAAGCCGCCCGTATCGATGGGGCGAGTTTGTTCGGGATCTACCGCCATATCGTGCTCCCGCTTTCTGCGCCGGCGTTTGCTGTGGTGATCATCTGGCAATTTACGCAGGCCTGGAACGAATTCCTGTTTGCGGTGATCCTGACCAATCAATCCAACTGGCCGGTGACCGTTGCGCTCAATAACCTGGCGGGAAGCCAGCTCGTGCAGTGGAATGTTCTCATGGCGGCCACCTTTCTGGCTGCCCTGCCAACTCTGCTGGTCTACATTTTCCTCGGTCGATTCTTCCTGCGCGGGCTCATGGCCGGCGCACTGAAAGGCTAGACCTTACATTCTAGCTACAAAAAGGCTCCAGCAGAGCCTTTTTGTTTGACTTTTCACTCGGCCTCATCTAGACTCCCCGTCATGCTTGCGCGCGTCTATTCCTGTGCTGTCATTGGCCTTGAAGGCGTCGTTGTTGAGGTCGAGGTGGATTTCAGCAACGGCTTGCCCGCCGTGATCATCGTTGGGCTTCCGGATGCGGCCGTGCAGGAGAGCCGGGAACGCGTCCAGACGGCGGTAAAGAACGCGGGACTGCACTTCCCGCGCCACCGCGTGGTGGTCAACCTGGCGCCCGCCGCGGTCCGCAAGGAAGGTCCGGCCTATGACCTGCCGATCGCCCTGGGTGTCATCATCCTGGCGGGTTTTCTTCCCCAGGAGGCAGTGGAAAATACGATCGTCGTCGGTGAGCTCTCCCTGGACGGTGTGGTCCGTCACACGCGCGGGGTCCTGCCGATGGCTGCAACGGCCCGGGCCAACGGGTTCAAGCGGATGTTCGTGCCCGAGGTGGACGCGCCCGAAGCGGCCCTGATCCCCGACCTCGAAGTGATTCCCGTCAAATCGCTCCGGGACCTTTACGACCATTTGTCCGGTCGCCGATTGATCGAGCCGTACCAGCCCTCCAGCAATGAGCTCGAGCCATTGTTCGTTCCCACAGATTTCAGCGAGATCAAGGGACAGGAACACGTCAAGAGGGCATTGGAGGTGGCAGCAGCCGGTGGGCATAACGTACTCCTCGTGGGAAGTCCTGGGGCCGGGAAGACATTATTGGCGCGTGCCATGCCTGGCATCTTGCCTGAGATGAGCAT
>DASTFG010000540.1:0-5389 GCA_035708785.1 Anaerolineales bacterium | reverse complement strand
ACCCAAAAGCCGCGACATCCTGCTCGCGATGGGTGTGAACGATAAGACCAAGCGGCGCATTATGGAGCTAAAGCGGACAGAGTTGACCGACGCGGTGGTCGGCGGGTTTGACCTGATCGTCTCGCGCACCGGCTACACCGGCGAGAAGATGGCCTTTGAGTTATTCGTCCACCCCGACCGTGCCGTGGACTTCTGGAACGCGCTGCTCAAGGCCGGCGAGCCGTTCGGGCTGAAGCCGGTCGGCCTGGGCGCGCGCGACTCCCTCCGCACGGAAGCAGGGCTGCCTTTGTACGGGCAAGAGATGGGGCTCGGTTCCGGGAAATTTGGTGAACGAGATTTAGGTGTTGCCGAAGGCGGATTTGGCTCGTACGTCAAGCCGTACAAGCCCTACTTCATCGGGCGGGATGCGTATGTGGCGCGTGAGAAGGAGCGCAAGGGGGTAGTGGTGCGCTTCCGCTTCGACGACCAGCGCGTCCGCATGGCGCACAACGGCGACCCGGTGGTATCCACGAATGGCGAGCGCATCGGCTGGGTGACCTCCTGCGCCATCGACGGCGAGCGCTTCCTGACGGGCCAGGCGTATTTGCAGATCCCTTATACAAAGATCGATACGCCGATCGGGATCCACCAGGGCGGGAACATGGATCGCCCGGCGACACCCGCCAAGGTGGTGAGCAGGTTTCCGAAACTTTAGGAAGTAGTCATTGGTAATTGGGACGGTGGTGGGTGGGATGCCGTCCCGTTTACATTAATGTCATTGCGAGCGAGCCTGAGCGTACACTTGCCCCGGGCGCAAGTGCCGGGGAGTCGACGGCGAGCGTGGCAACACCTGCACTGCGCGCAGGCGCAAGTGTCTCCGAATGATCCGGAGAGGCTGTATAATAATGTCACGATGGCAATCGTAAACGTCCCAAGGCCGTGAGCGGGCTCCCGAAGGGGCTGAAAGAGGAAAGCCTGCCTGGCACCTGGACAAGAGCCGTATTCAAGAAGGAAAACATCATGGATCAGAAACAACAAGACGAACACGAGCACCCGCAGCAGGAACAAGAACAGAAGCAACAACCGCAACAAAGTAAACGACAGGAACTGGAGCAGCAGCATGAGCAGGAACAGAAACTGCGGCGAGAAGAGCGGCTGAAGCTGGAGCAGGAACATCAACAGGAAGAAAAACTGCACAGACAGGATCGGCTGAAACTCGAGCAGCAACATGAACAGGAAGAAAAACTGCACAGACAGGAACGGTTGAAACTCGAGCAGCAACAGGAGCAGGAACAAAAACTGCGGCGAGAAGAGCGGCTGAAACTGGAGCGGGAACAGGTAGAGAAACAGAAACTGCGGAGAGAGGAACGGCTGAAACTCGAGCAGGAACAGGAAGAGAAACGAAAAAGGCGGCAGGGATAGAAGAAACCGTAAAAGGTGTGTCTGCCCGGCAAATCCCTGAGTTCCCGCGAGGTCGTCCGCTTTGTGGGGGTTGTCCACGAAGTATATGAGTTTTGTTGAATCGAGGTGTGGGAACAGCCAAATACAGGGATGGCGTGATACAATGAAACAAGATAAGTCAATCAGACATTGTAGCTGATACAGTTTACCCTTGCGGGCCCTCTGCGTCATTTGCAGTCGGCCCTTTTGTTTTCGATAAAGGGCGGCTCTGCCCAAACTGTTCGACCAGCCACAACGGGGACCAATACATTCCGACTTAATCGCCCTTATCCGTGCGCCTCCAGGAGACGCACACCAATCAAATCAGGAGAATTACCCATGTTAACAGAAACCAACAAAACCGTCTCACGCCGTTTCTTCGACGAAGTCTGGAATAAAGGGAAACTGACTGTGCTGGATGAGATTGTCACCAGGGACCACGTCAACAGCGGCCCGGGCACGCTCCCCGGTCTGCCAAATGGCCCCGAAGGCGCCAAGCAATTCGTCACAGCGTACCGCAATGCCTTCCCGGACCTTCATTTCACGATCGACGATCAGATCGCCGAAGGGGAGAAGGTCATGACGCGCTGGACAGCACACGGCACGCATCAGGGCGAGCTGGCTGGCATCCCGGCGACCGGTAAGACGACCACTGTCACCGGAATCGTCGTAAACCGGCTTGTGAATGGAAAGATCGCCGAGAGCTGGGGTCTCTTTGACCAGTTCGGCATGATGCAGCAGCTGGGCGTCATCCCCGTGCCGGAGCTCGCAGTCAAGTAACACAGCGGCCATTCCTCTCGAGCCCTGCGAAGAATTCCTATGATCGCTGGTGTACGCAGCAGGGCTTGAGGATGGAAATCATGTTTGGCAATACCCGCCCGACGATAAATCGTCGGGCGATTTTTATGAAGGATAGTACCGAGCTCGTGAATTGAGGCGCAACATTACTCCTGCAGAAACCATGCTCAGGCAGGAATTACGGGCAAACAAATTAGGAGTTCGCTTCAGAAGACAACAGGTGATCGCAGGGTTTATCGTCGACTTTTATTGCCATAAAGCAGGTTTGCTCATTGAGCTGGATGGAGATATGCATGAAGAGGCAACACAGAAAGACAGTGATGCCCAGCGGGATAAAGGCCCTGACAGCGCTGGGGCTGCGGACCGTCCCATTCAGGAATGAAGATGTCTTGAAAAGCTTGTCACGTGTAGTCGGAACCA
Organism: Anaerolineales bacterium; assembly: GCA_035708785.1. Lineage (GTDB taxonomy): Bacteria > Chloroflexota > Anaerolineae > Anaerolineales > Villigracilaceae > Defluviilinea. The sequence continues at coordinate 2,752 of DASTFG010000540.1, read as the reverse complement.
TACGGGAACTGATTTCGAATTGATAAGTGAGGAGTAGAATTAATCAAGTCCGTTTGCCGGAGCACTCTTATGTCAGACCAAGACCTTACCTGGGAAGATTTCTACAACAGAATGCAAGGACGCGAGCCGCGACAGTTATTGCTGGATGTGCTCGAGAAGTTTCCAGAGCAGGCATCCTTCCAGGCTATTGACCTGGGTTGTGGCGATGGAACAGAGACAGCGCTGTTGCTCTCACATGGATGGCATGTCCTTGCCGTGGATGGCGAATCGGCGGCGATCAGGCACCTGATGGAAAAAGTGCCAAAGGAAGGACAGGCCCTTCTGCAGACACAGGTCGCGAAGTTCGAAGATGTCATCCTGCCGCCAGCAGATCTCATCCACGCGAGTTTTAGCCTCCCGTTTTGTCACCCTGATCACTTTGAAGCATTTTGGGATAAGATCGTGCGCGCCGTCAAACCAGGCGGGCGATTCGCAGGTCAATTCTTTGGGGTCAGAGATTCATGGGCAAATGAGAAAGGTATGACTTTCCATACAGAAGAGCAAGTCCGCAGTATGTTTGCAGATTTCGAGCTCGAATCCTTTCAGGAAATAGATGAAGATGGCGAGGCGGCGAGCGGTCCCAAACACTGGCACATATTCGCGGTCATTGCCAGGAAGAGATAACCATATTCACAGTTGTAATCCTCTGGCGAAAATGCTACACTCAATGCACAAACCCATCATCGTGAAGGAGGAGAGATGAAGCCTTTAGACCTCAGTCCCGAAGCAGATTGGCGCAAGCGTTTCCTCGCCGCAAGGATCCTCTGGGCAGAAGTCGCCCCGCAGAACCCGGCGCGGGGACTGGTCTCCACGAACAAGGACGGCATCTACCAGTTGTATGCCTGGGACCTCCCGTCTGGCGAGCTGAGACAGGTGACCGACCTGCCGGCCGGGATGATGTTCGGCAACCTGTCCGCCGGCGGGAATTTCATCTACTACCTCAGGGATGAGGGCGGGGATGAGATCGGCCATTATGTCCGCGTCCCGTTTTCCGGCGGCGAGGCGGAAGATATCTCGCCCGAGCTGCCGCCGTATAGCTCGTTTTCGATCACGGAAAGCCGCATGGGGAACCTGCTCGGGTTCATGGCGGCCGGGCAGGACGGCTTCAAGGTTTTCGTCAAGGCAGAGGGCAGCGACCCGAGGTTGATCCACCACGCCGAGGGCATTGTCAATGGACCCAGCCTGTCCGCAGATGGGAAGATCGCGGTGATCGGCTCTTCGGCGCGTACCAAAAGCCTGGACTTCTCACTCCTCGCGCTCGATACCGAGACCGGAGAGCAGATCAATGAGCTCTGGGAGGAAAACGCCAGCATTGAGAACGCGATCTTCTCCCCGCTCGCGGGGGACGCGCGCCTGGTCTGCACGTCCAGCAAGTCCGGGTTCGAGCGTCCGTTCCTCTGGAATGTCCTCACAGGCGAACGGGTCTCCCTACAAGTGGACGAAATTCCCGGGGCTGTCCTCCCCACAGCCTGGTCGGATGACGCGGAACAGATCCTGCTCTGCCAGGTGTACCAGGCGCAGTACCAGCTCTATCGTTATGAGGTCGGGACGCATACCGCGGTAAAGCTCGACCATCCGGCCGGGACGCTGGGGTTCTTCAGCGGAGCCTTCTTCGGGCCGGACGGCGATATCTGGGTGACGTGGGAAGACGCCTCCCACCCCACCTCTCTGATCGCTTTGGATGGAAAGACCGGCGCCTTCAAGCGGACGGTGCTCCGAGCAGGCGACGCGCCGGATGGCAGACCGTTCCAGTCCGTGACCTTCCCCTCGGAAAACGGCGACCCGGTCCAGGGCTGGCTGGCTGTACCCGAGGGAGAGGGACCCTTCCCAACGATCCTGCACACGCACGGTGGGCCGACCTCCGTGATGTCGTCGATGTTCGCGCCCGCAGCACAGTGCTGGCTGGACCACGGCTTTGCGTTCTTCAGCGTCAACTACCACGGCTCGATCACCTTCGGGAAACCGTTCGAGAAGTCCATCTGGGGCAACCTGGGCGATTTGGAAATCCAGGATATGGCCTCCGCATATCAGTGGCTTGTGGAAAACAGCATTGCTCAACAGGATGCTGTCCTGTTGACCGGCGTGTCTTATGGAGGCTATCTCACCCTGCAGGCGATCGGACGCCGCCCCGAGCTCTGGGCCGGCGGCATGGCGGAAGTGGCGATCGCCGACTGGAAGACGATGTATGAAGACGAAGCGGACTCACTGCGCGGCTACCAGCGCGCCTTATTTGGCGGCGCGCCTGACGAGGTCCCCGAGGCAACCCGCAAAAGCTCGCCCATCACCTACGCAGAACAGGTCCAGGCCCCGGTCATGGTCATCCAGGGGGAGAATGACACCCGCTGTCCAGCCCGCCAGATGAAGGTCTACGAAGAGAAACTAAAGTCGCTTGGCAAGGAGATCGAAGTGCACTGGTTTACCGCCGGGCACGGCTCCAGGGCCCAGGAACAACAAATCCGGAATCAGGAAAAGATGCTGAACTTTGCCTATCGCGTCCTGGGATGACACTGTTGGGTTTCCGTGTCCATGTGACACGCCCATATTGGGAACTGATTTTTGATCACAACTTACATGCCGGGAAACACCCGCGCGCGCCGGAGACGATCCAGGCTATCGTGGACGGACTCAGTTTTCGCGCCTGCGGGCAGCCGCGCTAGGGAAGAAGGCCAAACCGCCGAGAGCGCCAGGACCTCGGGAATTTCCCAGTTGTATT